>NZ_UPHQ01000324.1 GCF_900566055.1 Mycobacterium innocens | reverse complement strand
GACTATCCCGAGGATTTGGTTATCCCGAGTGTCCGGCGTTGATGCAGGTCGAAGCCGTCTGTAGTACTGATTCCTCGGGATAACGATGCGTGCCTACGCTGCCCGTCTCTGTCGTGTATCTGGAGAGGAGCAGCAAATGAGCGGATCTGTGGGCGGGGTGGTCGGGCGGGCAGACGACGTGGTTGCCGGGCTGGGGCATGCGCCGTCGACGTTGTGGCAATACCGGTGGGCGTGGTCGCAGTTCGAGTCGTTCTGTTCACGCGAGGGCGCGGACGAGGTCACGGACGAGGTCGTCGCGTCCTTCTTGCGGTTTGTGGCCGAGGAGCACCGGCAGGGGCGGATCAAGGATTGGAAACGCAAGCTGCTGCGCAAGTCGGCGTTGGTGCTGGCCGAGGTGGCGGTGACGGGTTCGTACCGGTGGCGGCAGTCGCGCCGGTCGCACCCGAATGACGTGCTGAACGTTGCGTTCCGGCCGGTTCAGGAGCAGTTCGAGGCGTGGCTCCATCATCGCAGGCTGGCGGCGGCGACGCGGGAGCTGTATGCGACGGTGTCCCGCACGGTGCTGGCCTGGCTGCCCGAGCGTGGTGTGTCCGCCATCGAGGGCCTCTCGCGCGCGGACGTATCGGCTGCGGTGGTGTTTCTCGGCAGCCGCTACCAGGCGGGGAGCATGCGGACCGTGGTGTCGGCGTTGCGGGTGCTGTGCCGCTTCTTGGAGGATGCCGGCTGCCGTGCGGGACTGTCCGCGGCGGTACCAGCGATGTTCGCTCGGCGTCGCAGGTCGGTGGTGGTGCTGGCCGTTGATCGGATCGAGCAGCTGGTCAACTCCCCGGATCCGGCCACGGGGCAAGGGCTTCGCGACCGGGCGTTGCTGCTGTTGGCGGCCAGGACGGGTCTGCGCCCCGTCGACATCGTGGGTCTGCGCCTGGGTGATATTGATTGGCGGCAGGGACAGATCACCCTGACCCAGCACAAGACCGGGACGGTGTTGGCGCTGCCGCTGCTGGCCGATGTCGGTGACGCGATCGCCGGCTACCTGTTGCACGGCAGGCCCGCCGGTGCCGCCGACGAGCACGTGTTCCTGCGAACCCAGGCGCCGTTCACCGCCCTGTCACCCGTCGACGATCTGTATCACGTCGCGGCCCGGGCCTTTGCCCGCACCCGGATCCCTGCACAGGGCGGCGCGGGCCGCGGCTTTCGCGTGCTGCGAGCATCGCTGGCGACCCGGATGCTCGAAGGCGACACACCGCTGCCGGTGATATCCGGCGCTCTGGGGCATCGGGGAATCGACTCTGCCAAGCACTATCTCGCCGCGGACGAGGAACGCATGCGGGCCTGCTGCCTGGACTTCACGGGCATCGAACCGGCGGCGATGTCATGACCGGGTTCATCAGCGGCCTGGCCGCCCCCATCAGCAGCCTGCTCGAACTCAAACACGCGATCGGCCTGCCCTATCAGACCTCCGAGCGGCACCTACGCGCCTTCGACGCGGTGTGCGCGCAGGACTATCCCGGGCAGGACGTGCTGACCCGCCAGATGGCGATGGCATGGGCCGCAGTCCGGCCCGGCGAGCACGTCAACGGCCAGATGCGGCGGATCACCCCGGTCCGGCAGCTGGCCAAACACATGGCGGGCCTCGGCGCGGCCGCGTACGTCATCCCGCCCGGCATCCCCGGCAAGCAAGTCCGCTACCGGCCGCACATCTTCGCCCATAACCAGCTGCGGGCGATCTTCGACGCCGCCGACCGCATCCAGGCCAGCCCATTCGGTGGCCGGCGGCACCTGATCATCCCGGTGATCTTCCGGATGATCTACTGCCTGGGCCTACGACCGGGCGAGGCCCGCAGGCTGCACCGCAACGACGTCGACCTGGCGCGCGGCACCGTACGGATCCGCGAGTCCAAAGGCCACACCGACCGGCTAGTTTTCATGTCCACCGACCTGCACGACTACTGCCGGCGCTACGACGCCGCGATCCGGGCGTATCACCGGGATCGGGTGCCGTTCTTCCCGAACCGGCGGGGACAGTTCTATAACCACTCCAGCATCAACTACTGGTTCCACGAACTGTTGAACGCCGCCGACCCAGCCGTCGCGGCCGCCCCAGGGTCGCCGCCGCGGCCCTACGATCTGCGCCACGCCCACGTCATCGAGATCATCAACAGGTGGGCCCGCGCCGGGCAAGACCCCGAAGCGCTCGTCCCGTATCTGAGCCTGCACCTGGGGCACGCCAACACCGAGGACACCTGGTACTACTTCCATCTCGCCGCCGACTTTCACCCCGACCTGCGCGCACTGGCCAACACCAGCATCGAGTCCGTCCTGCCGGAGGCGTCCCATGGCAGCCGATGAGTTCTTCACCCTGGTGCGCAGCTGGCTGACCGTCCACCTTCCCCGTGCGCGCAGGCTCAGCCCGCACACCATCCGCTCCTACAAGACGGCGATCAACACGCTGCTGACCTACCTCGCCGAGACACGGCAGGTGAAGCTGGCCGAGGTCAGCTTCGAGGTCATCGATCGGGCCACCATCACCGCCTTCACCACATGGCTACTCGACACCCGCAACCTCAGCCCGTCCTCGGCGAACCAGCGGCTGGCCGCCATCAAATCGTTCCTGTGCTACTGCGCGGGAGAGGACCCGGCACTCGTCGCAATCTGGCTGGACGTCAAACAAACCCGACCCGCCCGCACCCCTACCCGCACGCCCGATGCGTTGAGCATGACCGCCGTCGACGCGCTGATCCGAGCACCCGGCCAAAACGGCAGCCGGAACGTCAGGGACACCACCATGATCCTGCTGATGTTCGACGCCGCCGCACGCGTCCAGGAAGTCCTCGACCTGACCGTCGCCGACATCGTCACCACACCGGGAGCGGGCCGCGTGATACTGACCGGGAAAGGCCGAAATACCCGGGTGGTTCCGATCATGGACAAGACCTGCCGCCACCTCGACCAATATCTGAACCTGTTTCATCCTGGCCGGCGCGACGTCGACGCCTTGTTGTTCTTCACCATCCGGTCCGGGAGGCACTACCCGATGAGCCAGGACAACGTCGCCTACCTGCTCAACAAGCACGCCGCAACAGCGCGTGCGGCCTGCCCCGAGATCCCCGAACACATTCACGCCCACCAACTCCGGCATGCCCGCGCCATGCAGATGCTTCGGGCCGGGGTGCCGCTGACCCACATCAAGGAGTTCCTCGGCCACGCGAACATCGTCACCACCAACATCTACGCCTCAGCGGACAATCAGATGGTTCGGGACGCAATCCAGAAGGCAGGCAGCACCACACCCGAACCCGCTCCGATCTGGAAAGGAGACGACGCCCTGATCCTGCAACTCGCCGGGCTCAAATAGTTATCCCGAGGAATCAGTACTACAGACGGCTTCGACCTGCATCAACGCCGGACACTCGGGATAACCAAATCCTCGGGATAGTCGCGA
>NZ_UPHQ01000002.1 GCF_900566055.1 Mycobacterium innocens | reverse complement strand
CTGCCCGGCGCACCGGCCCCGCCGGCGCCGCCGCTGCCGCCGTTGCCCCACAGCGCACCCCCGGCTCCGCCCCCTCCGCCGGGCGGGGCCCCCGAAACGCCCGGGGCGCCCGCAACACCGGCGCCGCCTCGGCCACCAGCACCGCCGTTGCCGATCAGACCGGCGCTGCCGCCGTTGCCTCCGGCCTGACCGGGCCCGCCCGATCCGCCGTCGCCGCCATTGCCGTACAGCATCCCGCCCGACCCGCCGTCGTGCCCGGTGCCGGGCGCCCCGTTGGCACCGTCACCGATCAGCGGACGGCCCAACAGGGTCTGCGCGGGCGAGTTGATCACGTTGAGCGCCGCCTGCGCCAGCGGATTGGCATTGGCCGATTCGGCGGCCGCATACGATCCGGCACTCGACGTCAACGACTCCACGAACTGGTGATGGAAATCGTTGACCCGCGCGCTCAGCGCCTGATATTCCCGGGCATACGCGGCGAACAGCGACGCCACCGCCGCCGAGACCTCATCCTGTGCGGCTGCCGGTATTGCGGTGGTTGGCGGCGCTGCCGCCGTGGTCGCGGAATTCAGCGCCGCGCCCATAGTTGCCAATTCGGTCGCCGCGGACGACAACAGCTGTGGAACCGTCACCATGTACGACATCGCCGTTCCTCCACCAAGCTATGTAATCAATCGCTTGATAGTATCGGTATCCGGCCGCTGGCGTGTCGCTATCAACCAAATAATCAATCGATTGATAGTATGTCGTGCCGCCGTTCCGGGGAGCCATGATGGATGCGAGGGATCCATGAGAAGCCACGCCGCCATTCTCTACGAGTACGGCCGCTCGTGGACGGTCGAAGAGTTCGACCTGGATCCGCCCCGTTCCGGCGAAGTCCTGGTGCGTCTCGCGGCCACCGGGTTGTGCCACTCCGACGAGCACATCCGCCAGGGCAGGCTGGCGCCCCCAGCAGAAACGCTGCGTTCCCTGGGACTCCCGGCGATGTCGCCGACGATCGGCGGACACGAAGGCTCGGGCGTCGTGGTCGAGGTCGGCGAGGGAGTCCGGCGCTTCGCGCCCGGCGACCACGTGGTGACGTCGTTCGTCGCGGTGTGCGGTCAGTGCCGATGGTGTGCCTGCGGCATGGAATACCTGTGCGACACCGGAGCTGGGACGCTCGCACCTGGCATGCCGACCGACGGCACATTTCGGCACCACACCGTTGACGGGCGAAACCTGGGACACATATCCAAGATCGGGGCGTTTGCCGAACACACCGTTGTGTCGGCCGATTCGCTGGTCAAGATCGATCCCGGCTTCCCGTTGGTGCCCGCCGCGCTGCTGGCATGCGCAGTTCCGACCGGATACGGTTCGGCAGCCCGTCGCGCCAGGGTGCGCGGTGGGGACACCGTGGTGGTGATCGGCGCCGGCGGGATCGGCACCGCGGCCATCCAGGGCGCGCGGATCAGCGGCGCCGCACGCATCGTCGCCGTCGATCCCGCCGAATTCAAGCGCACCTCCGCGCCGACATTCGGGGCCACGCATGCGGTGGCGACCGCGTCCGAAGCGCTCGAGTTGGTGCGCGAACTTACCCGTGGCGTGATGGCCGACGCCGTCGTCGTCGCCCCCGCGATGATAGAAGCGGCCGACGTTGACGCGGCGCTGAGGCTCACCCGCAAGGGCGGCACCTGCGTGCTCACCGGCCTGCCAGCACCGAAGACATCCTCGGTCGACGTCGCGTTGCAGGAGTTCATTTTGATGAATAAGACGTTGTGCGGCACGGTATTCGGCTCCTGCAATCCCAAGAGCGACATTCCACTGCTGGCCACGCTGTACGAATCCGGGCGACTGCTCCTCGACGAAATGATCACCAAGCGCTACGCGCTAACCGAAATCAACGATGCCTACGCCGATCTCGCCGCCGGTGAGCTGATCCGCGGAGTTATCGACTTCGACCTGGGCTGACCCGCTGTTCATCACTAAGACCACTGTGGTTCTCGTTCATCGACACTGCAGCCAGTGCGACCGCCATCGGCGTGTCAGGTGTGTGGCTGCAGTGTCACGGGGACGAGCGGGCAGCCAACCGAGGTGCGCGGCACCAGGCTAAACGGGCTAGGAGCCGTCGAACAGCGCGCCTCTGACCAATACCTTGGCCGAGCTCAGCGCCGCCTGGTACTCCTCGGGCGGCAGGGTGGCGGCCAACTCGGTCAACCCGTAGATGAGTGCATAGATCGCCTCCACGGTGGCCCGCGCATCGGGATCAGCGAGTTCGCCGCGCTGATGGGCGTCCCCGACGATGCCCTCGATGATCTCGCGGAACGTCGGGAATCCGCGATCACCCACCTCGGCGGCCGCGGGCCAATCGGAGCTCACGATGTTTCCCGCCCGGATCGCCCACTCGAAGGCGGCCAGATCCGGGTACTCACGCATCAATTGGCCACATTCGTCGAGCACTGCTTCGATCCGCTCGACGACGTCGCCGGGGCCTTGCGCCGCCTTTCGCAGCCGTGGCATAGCGGCCTCGGCCCTGGCCGCGATCGTCGCCTTGATCAGTTCCGACTTGTTCGGAAAGTAGTTGTACAAGCTGGCACTGGTCATGTCGGCCGCTCGGGCGATCTCGCGGATCGTCGCCTGCGAGTAGCCGACCTCGGCCACGCACCGCATCGTCGCGACGATGATGCGCTGGCGCGTCTCCTCGCCGCTGGCGCCAACGGGGCGGCCAAGCTGTGCCCGGGTCATGGTGGGCGTGTTCCTCACTGGCATGGTTGCCCGCCCTGGCGGGCGGCATGGTTCGACACGGTCGAATATATTCGACTGATCGATTAGTTCCGGCGTCCGCGCAGGCGGACGGTGGGTGACCGACAGACCAACGGAGGACGCCGCGCGGCATGACCGTTAGCTCTTCTGCGTCCGGGTCTCAATTGGGCCGACCTGTGGGCGCACATGGTGAGCAGACTCGGCAACGGGTCATCGCCGCGGCCATGCGCTGCGTTGCCGAGGTCGGCTACTCGCAGGCGACGATCCGCGAGATCGCCCGAGCGGCCGACATGACCAGCGGCAGCTTGTATCACTATTTCCCCAACAAGTCCGAGTTGCTCAACGCGACCGGCGAGGAGATCGAGCAGATCGTGTTGCCAAGGCTGCGTGCGGCCGCAGCCCAGTCCGACGACGTCGTCGACCGACTCGATGCGGTGCTGGACGAGTCGACACGGCTGATTCACGACTACCCACACCTGGCGGCGTTCCTGCGGGCCGTCCGCATCGAAAGCAATGCCCGGTCGTCGCGCGAAGGTCCGAAGTATCCGGGATCCAAGGCGCTGCGCGATGTCGTCACCGAGATCGTCGCGGACGCGCACCGGCACGGTGTGCTGTCCCCGGACACCGGCCCGACGGGAGCCGTGGAGGCCATCTGCGCGTTGACGCGCGGCCTGTCCGAGCAGGCGGCCAGCTTGGCGCCGGAGGCATACGAAGCCACGCTGGGCTCGGCAAAAAGACTGATCCGGGGCACGTTGTTCGCGGGTGCCAGCCGCCCGGTCAGCGGGCAGTGATGAGTCTGCTCACCGCATTACGGCTGAACATGACCAACATCGCCGATCCCGCGGGCCGGCACACCGGTCGCTATCAGGCCGCGCTGGAGATGGCCGAGTTCGCCGATGCCCACGGCTTCACCGCGGTCAGCGGCGAAGAACATCATCTGTCCAGGACCGGTTGGCTTCCCTCGCCGCTGATTCTGGCCGCTGCGGTCGCCGGGCGCACCCGCAGCGTTCGGATCAGCATCAACGCCCTCATCGTCCCGCTCTACGATCCGATTCGGCTCGCCGAGGATATCGCCGTGCTGGACAACCTGGCCCGGGGTCGCTTCAGCTTTGTGGCCGGAATGGGTTACCGGCCTGAGGAATACCACGCCGCCGGCAAGGACTGGTCACAGCGCGGCGCCTTGATGGATCGCTGTCTGTCGGTGATGCTCCAGGCGTGGAGCGACGAGCCCTTCGAATATGAGGGCGCACTCATCAACGTCACACCGAAGCCGCATACCCGCCCCCATCCGATCGTCTTCGTCGGCGGTATGACGGTTGCGGCAGCCAGGAGAGCCGCGCGCTTCGGGCTGCCGTTCTCGCCGCCGATGGCGATGCCCGAACTTGCGGCGGTGTATCAGCGGGAGCTGCGCAACCAGGGCAAACAGGGCTTTGTCTATCACCCCGAAAACGGCAGTACCGTCACCCTCCTGCACCCCGACCCGGACGAGGCCTGGTCCCGTTATGGCAGTTACATCATGAACGAGACCGCCGAATACAGCGCCTGGAAGCGGTCGGGCGTGCCCCGGCCCAATGAACAGCCGGCCGGCTCGGTCGAGGAGCTGCGCGGCCTGAACAACGTCGAGATTCTTACTCCTGAGCGGTTGATCGGCCAGATTCGCAGCGGCCGAAAGGAAGTCGTGATGAACCCACTCGTCGGCGGACTTCCGCTCGATGCCGGCTGGGCGAGCCTGCAGCTGCTGACTGATGAGGTCTTGCCCCAAGTCTGACGCTGCCCTGATGGCGTGCTCCAGATAACAGAATGCCGACCCCGCCGCGTTCAACACGACATATCGATGCTGGTAATGGTACGGTTCGCTGCTGTGGTGGCTCCGTTCTTCCTTATCGACATCCCCGATGTGGGTATGCCCGGTTCGCCACCTGCCCGGTTGCTCGGGCGTTCGATTGCGACCGTCATATGTCAGAGCTGAATCGTCGCCGCTTCCTGGGATCGCTCGCCGCCGCAACGGTCGTCGGCGTGGGCGCGGCCCGGTGCATGGTCGACCCGCAGCCGCGAACCTTCGCACAGACCCCGGTGGCCGCCACGCCCACTTCCGGCCCGACCGTCGCCGGTTTGTTGCCGCCGCCACCGCCGAGTGCGCGCATCCGGTTGCCCGGCGGCGGCGTATTGAGCCAGCTTCCAGGTAACGGCGACTTGCTTGCGCTGACGGTCGACGACGGTGTCAATACCGAGGTGGTCCGCGCCTACACGCAGTTCGCCAAGGACACCGGCGTGCGGTTGACGTTCTTCGTCAACGGAACATACGACTCCTGGACCGACAACATGGCGCCGCTTCGGCCGCTCGTCGACTCCGGACAGATCCAACTCGGCAACCACACCTGGTCGCACCCGGATCTGACCACGCTGTCGAAAAGCGAGATCGCTCAACAGCTCACCCGTAACGACGAATTCCTGAAGAAGACGTACGGCATTGGTGCGAAACCGTATTGGCGTCCACCGTATGCAAAGCACAATGCCGCAGTTGACGCGGTGGCGGCCGAGCTGGGTTATACGGTCCCGGTGCTGTGGTCGGGCTCGCTGTCGGATTCGACGTTGATCACCGAGGAATACATCGTCAAAATGGCCGACCAGTATTTCATCCCACAGGCCATCGTGATCGGCCATCTCAACCATCTGCCGGTGACCCACGTCTACCCGCAACTCGTCGAGATCATCCGCGCGCGCGATCTTCGTACCGTCACCCTCAACGACGTATTCCTGAGAACCCCGTAACCGGCCCGCGCGTAACGCGTTGCCACCAAATGTGTTTCAGCTAGCCGGGTAACCTGCCGCGTCGACACCCTGCACATCCCAGGTGGCCGGCAACATCGGAGCCCGGGCATTGGCACCGAGCCCGTCATCGACCACTTGGGATGCATAGTGAGTCAGCCCTGCGGGCGACGAAGAAGCGACCGTGCCGTGGGTCCCGGCAAATCCCGACGTTCCAGCGCCGGAGGCAACCACTGAAACCGAAGCACCAGAAGCACCCGGTGCCAATCCGGCCAGCGCGCTTTAAATCTGACCGAACATAACTGTTTCGGAATGCCGGGTTACCAGAACGTGTCTGTGCGCCGTGAGTAGTCTGTGAGTGAGTTGTCCGGTAGCTGTGTTGCAGGTGATCACGCGGTCTTGCGTCCGGGCCTCAGCCGGGCCACCCAGGCACGGATGTCGTTGCTGTGTTCGCCGAGGCGCGGTGCCCTGGTGCGGTAGGTCACCGGTGTGGCGGATAACTTGATCGGGCTGGCCACCTGGCGACCGAGTGCGTCGCCGTCCTCGGTATTGCGGATCGGGTGCAGGCCCAGTCGCTCGGCCAGGGTAACGGCTTCGGCGATGTTGTTGACGGCGCCGGCGGGAACTCCCCGTGCCGGGAGCGTTTTCGTCCAATGCTCGGCCGATTCGGTTGCCAACGCGCCTTCAAGGTGCTGGTGCAACAGTGCGCGATTGCGCACCCGCGATTCGTTGGTGGCGAATCGTGGGTCTCGGGCCAGGCCGGAGATACCCAGCGCTTCGCAGAGCCGGCCGAATTGCTTGTCGTTGCCGACGGCGAGCACGATCGTCCCGTCGCGGGTCGGGTAGCTGTCGTAGGGGGCGATACTGGCGTGTCCGTTGCCCATTGCCCGCGGAATCTGTTCGGCCAGAACAAAACCCGCCGACTGGTTGGCCAGCGCAGCCAGCAGTGCCGACATCAGATTGATCTCGACGTGTTGGCCACACCCGGACCGGTCCCGCTCGCGCAGCGCCGCGAGGATACCGGCCGTGGCAAACAGGCCCGCCAGGACGTCCACCAGAGCGGCGCCGACCTTGGTCGGGCTGTCGCCGTCGGCCCCGGTGATGCTCATCAACCCGCCGAGCGCCTGGATCAGCAGATCGTAGCCGGCCAGTTCGCGTCCCGCCGCGGTCCCGAACGCCGAGATGCTGCAGTACACCAGAGCCGGGTTCGCCGCACGAACCACGGGCTCGTCCAGGCCGAAGCGCGCCATGGTGCCTGGGCGGAAGTTCTCCACCAGCACGTCGGCGCGTTCGGCAAGGGCCCTGGCCACCCGCAGGTCCTCGGCATCGCGCAGGTCGAGCACGATGCTGCGTTTGTTGCGGTTGACGCTCAAGTAGTAGGCGCTTTGGTCCGCGACGAACGGCGGACCCCAGGCCCTGGTGTCGTCGCCGCCGGGTGGTTCGATCTTGACGATTTCGGCACCCAGGTCGCCGAGGGTCATCGTGCAGAACGGTCCGGCCAGCACCCGGGAGAAGTCGGCCACTAGCAGTGATGAAAGCGGCTGTGCTGCAGTGCTATTCATCATGTTCCGACCGGCCCGAACACCGCCGGCACCTTACCGTTACTGCGCGGCACCGGAGTAACACCGAACCAGATCCGAAGGGCTTGCGGAGCGATCTCAGCGGCGCGACTCTCGAGTTGGTCGAGGGTCAGGCTGCTGATCGGATGGGTGGCGACGGCAGGCTCCAGGCCCGCCATGCCGCGCGATTCACGCTGCAGCTGGGCCTCGCGCTCGAACTCGGTTGTCACGATGACCACGGTCGGCACCCCCGCCTGTTCCAGCCGCACCGCGTCGTTGACGCATGCGGAGCAGCATGAGCCGCAGTCGCCGATCGCGGTAATCGCGATGTCGTTTTCCGCCGCGATCCGCCGGATCAACTCGGGGTCGGCATCCGAGGAGAAATGGCGCTTGTCGTAGTAGGTGACCGAGGTGAACGTCAGCCCGGCGCTTGCCAATTCGCGCACGGTGGCCCGCAATAGTTTGGCTGCGTTCCATTTCGTGTTGCTCAGCACGCCCAGGCGCAGCCCGACGACCCGGTTGGGTCGAGGGGCCATGGGGATGGCCGCCACCTCGATCACGCCGCAGGGGTCATAGGCAAAGTCAGTCATCAGGGTTCTCCTTCGTCGAGTTCGTCGGAATTTCACAGGCGGCACGAACCGTCGGAGCACTCGAGGTCGCGTCCGCTTCCGGCGGAGCCGACGACGTCGTCCTCAATGGCACGCAGCACCGGGGTGGTCGCGGTGCTCCAGCCGGGCAGGAATGCCGAAAACCGGCCCGCGGATCCGCCGGCGACAAACAGGTGAATGTCGTCGGGGGTGAACACGATCGGCACCCGCCGGCCCGACTCGCGTGGATACCACTTCGGCAGGTTGCGGTTGTAGGTGTGCCCGCCGGGTGGTGCGTACCGGTTGCCGTAGCTCACGTCGTCCCAGTCGTTGGTGCCGTTGAGCCACAGGTAACGACGGACGTCGTCGCGGCTCCAGCCGAACGAGGCGATGGTGTGCGCGTGTTCCACACCGATGACCACGGTGCAGGAGCCGCCGAGCACCGCGTTGTTGTGGGCGATCGTGCTCATCGCCGAGGCGATGGAGTCCAGAATCCCTTGCGGGTCATCGGAAATGTGGTTGGTCACGCTGTGCGGGGCTTCGGCCCCGATCACCAGGACGGTGCTGTCGTCCGGGGCGTAACCGTGCTCGACGTGATACGGAGCCCACGGGCTGGCCGCTTCGTTTTCGGCGATGCAGAACGTGTACTTGCCGGGGTGGCCGAGGGTGCTCTTGTCCAGCTCGCCGGGAATGCCGCCGCCGACGGTGAGCATGATCAGGCGTATCGCGCGGCCGATGGTGGCATTGGCGCGGTTACCCGAACCGAATACGTTTCCGCCGGAGTTCATTCCGATTCGGCGGGCAATCGGCCCGTTGACCACGATCAGCGGCGAGACGACGTGCGTGGTGGCCTGAATTCCGTTGAGGTTGAACCGCGCATCGGTCAGCGCCAGCACGGCTGCCCGTACGACGGGGGCGTACTCGGGCTTGCATCCGGCCATCACCATGTTGACCGCCAGCAGTTCCCGGGTCAGGCTGCCCCATCGGGGCGGGATACGCGCCACCAGTTCCTCGGGCTGCCCGCCCAACACGTCCAGCACTGCGGCGACGCGCTCGGGTGTCGGCGGAACCACCGGCAACCCGTCGCTCCAGGGCTGGTTGAAGTAATACTCGACGAGGTCGCGTTCGTCGGTGAGCACGGCGGTCATGCGGTTGCCTTCCTGGACTTGGTCGCTTTCGAGACCACCGTAGGACGGCTGCATCTTCATAGTCCAAGACATATTGGCACATGCAATATATCCTCAGCATATGACAGACCCGGAGTTGCGCTTGCTGCGTTACTTCGTGACCGTCGCCGAGGAACGACACTTCGGCCGCGCCGCCGAGCGGCTTCACATCGCCCAGCCGCCGCTGAGTCAGCAGATTCAAAAGCTGGAACATCAACTGGGAGTGGAGCTCATCGATCGCTCCCGCCGCCCGATCGAGCTCACCGATGCCGGCCACGCCCTTCTCGCGGAAGCCACACTGGCGCTCACCCACGCCGAACGTGCCTTTGCCGCGGCACGCAGGGCCGCCACCGGCCAGCTCGGCCACCTTCATGTCGGCGCGCTGCAGGCAGCGGTGGACGGTGTCTTGGCGTACGTGATGCGCGCACATCGCCGCCGCTACCCCGAGGTCAAACTCGAAGTCGCCGAACTTGATACCGCTGAGCAGACGGCGCAGCTGGTCGCACACCGTATCGACATCGGCTTCTTGCGCGGGCCGGTTGACGAGCCGTCGTTGACCATCCAGACCCTTCTCGACGACCCGCTGGCCGCGGTCGTCTGCGAGGACCACCCGCTCGCCGAACACCAGCGTCTTGCCCCGTCACTGCTGGCAGACCAGCCGATGATCCTGTGGACCAGAAGTGCGGCGGCCACCACTTACGCCGACGTCGTCGAGCTGTTCCGCATGCACCACATCGAGCCGCCGATCGTCGACGAAGTAGCGCGGATTCAGACGATCCTCGCGCTGGTGGCATCCGGTGCCGGAAGCGCCTTATTGCCAACGTCTTTCATCAACCTCAGCCGTAAGGGAGTCCGGTTCATCCCGCTCCACGGCCCGCTGCCGTACCGCCCGCTGGCCCTGGCATGGCGTACTGCCAACCAATCACCCAGCGTGCGTTGCTTTCTCGACGTCGCCGTGGCGGAGTCGCCGCGATACCTCGACGACCTCGGCCGGCACTATCCACAACTCGCCGTCCAGTCGGCGCAAAACTAGTCCTCCAGCAACCCGTCGATGAGCCGTCGCAGCACCTGCCCGATCTCGCGGCGGGCGCGTTGTTGATCCTCTGCGGTGGCGATCGCCATGGCCGCCTCGTCGAGGGCACCGATCATCACCGTCGCCAGCGGTCGCACCGGTAGCGCAGCCAACTGGCCGGCCCGGATGGCCTCGGTGAGCAACTGCTCGGTCATCCCCAGGCTGTACCGCTGGGCGACGTCACGGAAGGCGCTCCACCCCAGCACGGCTGGGGCATCCAGCAAGATCAGCTGCCGCACCTCGGGGTCGCCGGACACGTCGAGCCAGGCATCGACCGCGGCGCGGATCGCATCGGCGGGCCTGGTCGCTCCCGACGCCGCGACCAGGCTGGCCATCCGGGCCATCACATCCTGTTCGACCGCCTCCACTACGTCGCGGAATAGCGCTGCCTTGTCGGCGAATTGGTGATACATCGCACCGCGGGTGACTCCCGCCTGTTTGGCGATCTCCGGCGTTCCCACCTCCGCGTAACCCCGTGCGCCCCACAGGGTGCGGGCGGCCGAGATCAGCGCCTCGCGGGTGGCCGCGGAACGCTCTTCCTGAGTCCGCCTCTTGATTTCCATACAACCTGTCGGTAACTTACGAACAGACAGCCTGTTTGTAAGTGTATCGGGATTAGTCCCGCTGGCCCCTGGCGGGGCCGCACACAGCAGGTGAAAATTGTGCGTGGGTCGCCCGGGCGACGTCGAAGTGTCCTTGGTGTGCGAGAGCCCGTGGTTTAGTCGGACGCGGGAGCCTCGGG
>NZ_UPHQ01000104.1 GCF_900566055.1 Mycobacterium innocens | reverse complement strand
TGCCCGGCCCGCCGCTCCCACCCTTGCCGCCGTTGCCCAGCAAGCCGGCGGCTCCGCCGGCCCCGCCAGTGGCTCCGGTGTTGGTGCTATTGCCACCGTTGCCGCCGTTGCCCAAGAGCCACCCGCCGGGTCCGCCGCTGGTACCGACGGGTCCGCTCGTCCCGTCGGTGCCGTTGCCGATCAGTGGGCGCCCGGTCAGCGCCTGGAAGGGCTGGTTGATCAGGTCGAGCAGGTTCTGCTGGACGTTGGCGGCCTCGGCGCCGACATAGGCGGCCGCACCCGAATTGAGGGTCTGCGCAAACTGGGAGTGGAAAGCTACCACCTGGGCGCTCAGCGCCTGATACTCCGCCGCGTGCTGGGAAAACAGCGACGCAATAGTCGCCGACACCTCGTCGGCACCGGCTGCCAGCAGCCCCGTGGTAGGCACTGCCGCGGCCGCGTTGGCCGAGCTGATCGTCGAGCCGATGCTCGCCAAATCCGTTGCCGCCGAAGCCACCATCTCCGGCATCGCGATCACAAACGTCATCCGACAACCTCCACTCTCCGTCCCGATCAAGCTGTCGTCGCGTCGCGACGGCGGGTGAAAGCCGATGGTAGGCGTTTCGAGACGCGATTCCGTGTTTTCCCTGACAATTTCACCGATATAGTTCGGTAGACCCCAACGAGCGCACGGAAGGGCAGGACACAACCATTCGGCTAACTTGGCGCCCGGGCCCACAGTTTCAGCGACGCAGCAGGGCGCCGACACGTTCCGCAGCCAGCTGTACCGCCGCGTCGCGGGCCGCGCTTGCGTCGTCTTCGGTCAGCGTGCGATCGGGCGCGCGAAATCGTAGCGCGAAGGTCAGCGACTTGCGCGCTTCGCCGATCTGCGGACCGGTGAAGACGTCGAATAACTGAATGTCCTCCAGCAACTCACCGGCCCCTTCGCGAACCGCATCCGCCACGACCTGGGCGGGGACATCCGCAGACACCACGAGGCTGACGTCCTGAAACACGGCGGGGAACGGCGACACCCTGGGAGCCGGAAGCGATTCCACGACGGGGATCGCATCGAGGTTCAGCTCGATCGCGCAGCTGCCCTTCGGCAGGCCCGTCCGCTCGATCACGGCCGGATGCAGCTGTCCCGCGTGACCGATGGAGGTATCGCCGACGAACACTTCGGCGCAGCGGCCCGGATGCCAGGGCAGGTACCGGGCCGCGCGAAGAGTCACATCAATTCCGCTGGCCCGAGCAATGATTCGCACCGCCTCGAAAGCGTCGGCGGCTTCGACCGCGCGGCCCGGACCCCACGGACCGCGAGGCTCGCGCAAGCCGGCCAGCACCGCGGCGACGTGTTGCGGTTGCCGGGGCAGCGATTCGTCCAGCTTGGCGATCTCGCCTTCGGTGGGCCGGCGGTGCACGGGGATCAGCTCGATGCCGCGAGTCTGCTCGGTTGGCCGGACCACCTGCGCGATGGCGAACAACGCGACATCGGTCAGACCGCGGGACACGTTGCGCCCCAACGCTTCCAGCAGGGCCGGCAACAACGTGGTGGCCAGCTGCGGACGGTCGGCTTCCAACGGGTTGACCACACTGGTCGTGGTCCGGCGCGGGTCATCGGCCGCTAGTCCCCACAGGTCGAAAACGCCGGCGGGCAGAAACGGTGTCGGCAGCACCTCGACGTAGCCGGACAGCGCCAGCGACTTACCGATCGCCCGACGGCGCCGCTGGGTGGCCGTCAGCCCGCGGCCCGCGGGCGCGGAGGGCAGGACCGACGGGATGACCTCGAGCCCTTCCAGCCGCATCACCTCCTCGACGAGGTCGGCGGGCTGCAGCAGATCGGGTCGCCAACTCGGCGGCGTCACCTCCAGCACATCGGGGCCATCTTCGGCTACCTGGGCGCCGATTTGTGTCAGCCGCCGAGCAGCCGTGCCCGGGGCGTAGGACACGCCCGCGAAGCGGTCCGGCAGGTCGACGGCGATCCGGATCGGCGGCATCGACCAGTCATCGACCGGCGGTTCACCCCGCCAATCTGTCAGTGCCGGGACGACTACTCCCCCGGCGATATCGGCGAGCAGCGCAGCGCATCGATCCAGGGCGGCCACCGACATAGCCGGGTCGACTGCGCGCTCGTAGCGCCGGGCCGCCTCGCTGGGCAAGTGCAACCGCCGCTGGGTGCGCGACACCGCAGCCGGATCCCATATCGCCGCCTCCAACAGGACGTCGGTCGAATCGGCGCGCACCTCGGTGCTGGCCGCACCCATCACGCCGCCGATCGCTGCGGTGGTGACGTCGTCGACGATCAGGACGTCGGCGGGTTCGAGTCGCCGCTCGATGTTGTCCAGGGTGACGACGGTCTCGCCGGAGCGGGCGAACCGCACGCCCAGACTCCCGGTGATCCGGTCGCGGTCGTGCGCGTGCATCGGGTGACCGAGCTCGAGCATCACGTAGTTGGTGACGTCCACCGCCGGCGAGGTCGCGCGGATGCCGCACAGCAACAGCCGGCGCTGCAGCCACCAGGGCGACACTGCGGCCGGATCGAGGCCGGTGACCGGCCGCAGGGCAAACCGGCGCACACCGGTGTCGGGCTGCACGGTCAGCGGCCACGCCTCTCCCTCGACCGGCAGCGCCGGCACCTCAGCCGGGTCGACGAAGTCCAGGTCATAGGCGCAGGCGATCTCCCGGGCCAGCCCGCGCACCGACATGCAGTAGCCGCGGTCGGGGGTGATCGCCAGGTGGAACACCACGTCGTCCAATCCGAGCACACCCGCGCCGTCGGCTCCCGGTTCGGCCGTTGCCGGCGGCAGCACCAGGATGCCGGAATGGTCTGCGGCCAAACCGAGTTCGGCTGCCGAGCAGATCATTCCCGCCGAAGTGCGGCCGTAGGTCGTGCGGGCGGTGATGGTAAAGCCGCCCGGCAGGATGGTTCCGGGTAGCGCCACGACCACCAAATCGCTGACCACGAAATTCGTTGCACCGCAGACTATTTCATGCTGCACGCCGTCGCCGAGGTCGACCAGGCAGGCCCGGATCGGCTTTTTGAAACCGGTGAGTTCCTCGATACCGGCCACCCGTCCCACGGTCAGCGGGCCGTCGACCGGGCCGAGTGCGGTCACTTCTTCGACTTCGTGGCCGATCCGGACCAAGTTCTGCTCGAGTTCACCGGCCGGGACGTCCCAGCCCGGCGCTCCGGCCGAAACCACCTCGCGCAGCCAGCTATACGGAACGCGCATCAGGCACCCACCCCGAACGGCAACGAGAACCGGATGTCGCCCTCGACCATGTCGCGCATGTCGGGAATCCCGTTGCGGAACTGCAGGGTTCGCTCAAGACCCATCCCGAACGCGAAGCCCGAGTAGATCTCCGGGTCAATTCCGGCGGCCCGCAACACGTTTGGATGCACCATTCCGCAGCCACCCCATTCCACCCAGTCGGCGCCACCCTTCTTGTTGGCGAACCACACATCGACCTCGGCGGACGGCTCGGTGAATGGGAAGAAGTGCGGCCGGATCCGGGTGCGCGCCAACGGCCCGAACTCGGCCCGGGCGAAGGCGTCCAGCGTCCCGCGCAGGTGCGCCATGGTCAGCCCGCGATCCACCGCCAATCCCTCGATCTGATGGAACACCGGCGTGTGGGTGGCATCGAGTTCGTCGGTGCGGAAGGTCCGGCCGATCGAGATGATGTAGACCGGTAATTCGCGCTCCAGCAGGGTGCGCACCTGTACCGGTGACGTGTGGGTGCGCAGCAGCTGCCGTGAATTCTCCGGCGCGATATAGAAGGTGTCTTGCTCGCTGCGCGCGGGGTGGTCTGGCGGGAAGTTGAGGGCATCGAAGTTGAACTGCTCGCTTTCGACCTCTGGTCCTTCAGCCAGCTCCCATCCCATTGCGATGAAGGTGTCCGCGATGTGCTCGGCCAAGATCGTGATCGGATGCCGGGCGCCGGTCGGCTGCCGGGTCGACGGCAGCGTGACGTCAATACCCTCGGCGGCCAGCACAGCCGCGTCACGTTCGGCCCGCAGCGCCGCCAGACGTTCGTCGTAGCTGCGCTGAGCATCGCCGCGGGCGACGTTCACTCGCTGGCCGGCATCGGCACGCTCCTCCTTGGGCAACTTGCCCAGTGCCTGCCGGGCCAGCGCCAGCGGCGAACGGTCCCCAAGGTGCTCGGTCTTGGTGCGCGCCAGCGCCTCCAGACTGTCGGCTAGCGCAAAAGCCTGCTGGGCGGCGTTGACCGCCTTGGCCAATGCCTCCGGCGACAGATCGACGGGTTGCTCACCCACGCGGCGACACTCTCCTTGCTGACGAGGCTAGCTATAACTGCCTGGCTCTCCCCCGAGGGAGACACCCACCTCGGTCCGTCACCCGGCCAGCGGGTGAGCCCTAACGGGGCCCACATCGTCGCGGGGTGGGTTCACGGCACGGGTATGACGCAACTGCCGATCATAAGTCATCGATCGGCTCGTTTCGGTGACGCCCACTGGGCAACGCCCCGGGGTGGCCGGGCCGCGGGTCACATTATCGACACGGTCTGCGACTCCCTCGCCCGCGGCAGCGAGTCGACCGTCGCCTCGCCGTAGGGCCTTATTGGGCGTGCGCGAGGGTAGGTCCCGCGGTGGTCCGGCATTCGCATGGGGTTTGGTCCCAGACCACCCCCGGAATCAGCTGAGCAGTCCCGGCGCTACCGGCCGACGTCCGACCGGGACGCCAGTCCGGCCCGGCCCCGCGTCATGCTTGAGCCGATGCGACCCGCATGGTCTTCCAGCGGGCAAACCCGTAGCCCACGCCCGCGCCCAGCAGGCCCACGGCAACACCGCTCACCGATGTCCAGCTGGTGTGAGCCAGCAGTAGAAAGCCGAACCCGGACGAGACCATGAGCAACGCATACCGCGCAGGCGTCCAGCGAACCGGCCGATCGAACCGCATGGTCACCAGCATGCCCAGCAAGAGCGAGATGGCGTGGCCCGAGTCGGTGAAGTCGCCGCCGGCGATAGCGGCCGCCACGGCCAGCGACGCCCACCAGCCGATCCATGCCGGCCGCCAGCGGCGGGCGATCGTCGCGGTGAGCGCTCCGACCACGGCAAGGGCGCCGTAGCTCATCCCGACGTCGCTGACACGGGTGATCGACCATGGCATCCAGCCGAACTCGACCGCGCCTGCCAACGCGGCCGCCACCAGCAAGGTGGCCCCGAGATGGCCGACGACGAACGCGAGGGTCAACCGCCCGGTGTGCAGGTGCAGTTCAGCAAGCGCGAGCAGACAGGCCAGACACGGCAGCCAGAAGTAAAGCGGACCCTCGGCGATCACGAAGGCGCTATTCCACAAGGTGCCCAGGCGACCGTGTGACAGGTTGTGCAGGTTTGTACTGGCATGCCGAATGACCCGCTCGTGGGCATGCGGACCGAGCATCACGATCGCGATGCTGACCGAGGCAAGAGCTGCCAGGTAGCCCAGCGTGAACCGGACCCGGCCGAGCCGGTACAAGAGTCCCCAAATGCGATGAGTCATCGACATCTACTATGCCTGCTGTTCTGTTTCGGGAGCGTCACCAAAAGCTGGCAACTCCTTACGAGGTTTGAGGCGATAAATCGCCAAGTCCGGTGGAATGCCGGTGAGCTTGCTGGAAAACATGGGCCGGCGTGCCCGCTTGGCGACGACACCCAGTGCGTCCAACTCGCTTTGCGGGATCAAGTCCAGGGTGGGACCCGATATCATGATGCCACCTTTTGTGGCGCGTTCCATAACGCGAGCGGCGATGTTGACGTCGATTCCGAGCCAGTCAGCGGCCAGTCGCTGCGGCCGGCCGGTATGGATGCCGACCCGCATTCGCGGCGTGTAGCCCGCCACCTCGACTGCGCTCAACGCCTCCCGAGCGGCGAGCACGGCGCGGACGGCTACAGCCGGATCGCGAAACACCGCCATGATGCCGTCGCCCATCCGTTTGACGATGTGGCCCCCGGCGTCCAGCAGCGGGGGCTCGACAGCCCGGGCCACCCGGCGCAACAGCGCCAAGGTGGCATCATCACCGGCTTCCAGCGACCAGGTCGAGAAACCCACCAGGTCGGTGAAGACCAGCGTCACCTCGGGATTCACCGGACGGCGGGAAACTGCCTCAGTCAATGCCTGCCACACTTGCAGCACACCCAGGCTGACTTCACGCGAGGCCGCGTCACGATCCCCAAGCAGCCGATCGGCAGCCCGTGCCGCGGCCCGCGGACCGCCGTCACCCGCAGTGGACAGCGGATCGCCGAATTCGGGATCGCCGGGCAGCAGCCGTCGCGCACGGCGGACGAACGCCACTACGCCCGGGCTGTGGTTGGTGGAGCGCAGCCACTGCCCCGGAGAACGCCGACGGGAAGCCGACGACGCGAGCGCAGTCGCCGTCTCGTCGGGCACGCCGGACTCCCCATCGCCAGCCCCGACCTCCACCTCGCAAGGGTAGGTGCTATGGGCTGAGCCAGGCAATCACAATCGTGCTGCCGGCGCCCCGACGATCGACAACCTAGAAGCCGGGTAACAACCCCAACAAGCCGGGAACAAGGCCGCCGACCTGTGTTCCGCCCAATGCAATCGAGGTGGGCGTTCCGCTGGTCGGCGTGAGCGTCAGCGTGAAGGGCTGAAGGGGAGACAGCAGCCCGCCAACCGGAACGCTGAACGCCACATCCGAGTAACCAAGCCCCGCTGGCGCCGCCATCAACTGCGTTATGGTGCCTTGGCCGAAAAGGAAGCTGTTTACGGCGTTGACGGGAGCAAAGAACAGCGTGCCTGCCGCCGCCAACGGATTCCCGCTCGAAATCGCGTTGCCAAACGCTATGGCGCTATTTTGGAGCGCGGTCGTCGCGAGGTAATACGGGCCCAACGCATCTATGCCGAGCGCAAGCGGCGTAGGTAATGCGATGGAGCCGGAGTTGAAGGCGACTTGAAGGGTGGCCAGATCCACGGTGCCGTTGAGCGTGAGCGCCACCGGACCGAACGGGGTGCTCGTATTCAGCAGCGGAACACTCACGGGAGCGGTCGGGCCGGCCAGCGGCACCATTGCGGCGGTGGCAGTCGCACCGGTGGCCGTCGCACCGGTGACCGCAGCACCGGTGACCGCAGCACCGGTGACCGCAGCACCGGTGACCGCAGCACCGGTGACCGCAGCATCGGTGACCGCAGCACCGGTGGCCGTCGCACCGGTGACCGCAGCACCGGTGACCGCAGCATCGGTGACCGTCGCACCGGTGACCCCAGCATCGGTGACCGTCGCACCAGTGACCGCAGCATCGGTGCCCGTCGCACCGGTGACCGCAGCATCGGTGACCCCAGCATCGGTGCCCGTCGCACCGGTGACCGCAGCACCGGTGCCCGTCGCACCGGTGACCGCAGCATCGGTGACCCCAGCATCGGTGACCGTCGCACCGGTGACCGCAGCACCGGTGCCCGTCGCACCGGTGACCGCAGCATCGGTGACCCCAGCATCGGTGACCGTCGCACCGGTGACCGCAGCATCGGTGACCGTCGCACCGGTGACCGCAGCACCGGTGACCGCAGCATCGGTGACCGCAGCATCGGTGACCGCAGCATCGGTGACCGCAGCATCGGGGACCGTCGCACCGGTGACCGCAGCATCGGTGACCCCAGCACCGGTGACCGTCGCACCGGTGACCGCAGCATCGGTGACCGCAGCATCGGGGACCGTCGCACCGGTGACCGCAGCATCGGTGGCCGTCGCACCAGTGACCGCAGCATCGGTGACCGCAGCACCGGTGACCCCAGCATCGGTGACCGTCGCATCGGTGACCGCAGCATCGGTGACCGCAGCATCGGTGACCGCAGCATCGGTGACCGCAGCATCGGTGACCGCAGCACCGGTGACCGCAGCATCGGTGACCGCAGCATCGGTGACCGCAGCATCGGGGACCGCAGCATCGGTGGCCGCAGCACCGGTGACCGTCGCATCGGTGACCGCAGCATCGGTGACCGCAGCATCGGGGACCGCAGCACCGGTGACCCCAGCATCGGTGACCCCAGCATCGGTGACCCAAGCATCGGTGACCCCAGCATCGGGGACCGCAGCATCGGTGACCGCAGCATCGGGGACCGCAGCACCGGTGACCGTCGCATCGGTGACCGCAGCATCGGTGACCGCAGCATCGGTGACCGCAGCACCGGTGACCGTCGCACCGGTGACCGCAGCATCGGGGACCGTCGCACCGGTGACCGCAGCATCGGTGACCGCAGCATCGGGGACCGTCGCACCGGTGACCGCAGCACCGGTGACCGTCGCACCGGTGACCGCAGCACCGGTGGCCGTCGCACCAGTGACCGCAGCACCGGTGGCCGTCGCACCAGTGACCGCAGCACCGGTGGCCGTCGCACCAGTGACCGCAGCACCGGTGGCCGTCGCACCAGTGACCGCAGCACCGGTGGGCGTCGCACCAGTGACCGCAGCACCGGTGGCCGTCGTACTAGTGACCGCAGCATCGGCGGCCGTGCTGAGCCCGGTGCCGGCAGTCGCGGCGCTCTGCGCACGGGCGGCAGTCGCGCCGGTGCTGGCAGTCGCGGCGCGTGCGCCAGAACCCGCACAGGTCCCCAGCAACGGATGGCCCAGCAACGACAGGGCGGGCCCATTTACCGCGTTCAGCAGATTCTGCTCGGCGTTGGCGATCTCGGTGCCGAGGTAGGCACCCGCGCCATTGCTCAGGGTACGGACGAACTGGTCGTGAAACGCCGTCATCTTGGCGCTGAGGGCTTGATAGTCCTGGGCATGTGTAGCGAATACCGCCGTGGCAGCCTCCGACACCTGGTCTGCCGCCATGGCCACCAGCCCGGTCGTGGGCGGGGCTGCCGCCGCATTAGCCGCGCTCAGCACGGAACCAATCTTCGCCAAGTTTCCAGCTGCCGCCTTCATAACGTCCGGTACCACACTGAGATGATTCGACAAAGCCGGCCTCCTTGCTCGACTCAAGAAAAAAATCACCGAATAGTTTCCAGGAAGGAAACTCTACTCCCGGCAATCCCTTTTTGGTTAGCCCCTTTTCGGCCCTCTCAGCAACGCCTGCCGCCTCGCCGCACCGGCCGAAAATCAACAACGTGGCGAGAAGCAAACAGGTAAAAACAACGCTTCCGTGGAGGTCAATCGTCCAATCGGAACTGTTTTACGGCAGTCGGCTACATCCCGGTGGGCCGTCGCATGTTTATCGCATCCGTTCGGTCGCATCCGCGGTTCGCGACGTAGTCGACAACCCGGCCGCCGGGTCCGTGGACAAAGGCTCGCGCGGGTCGGCCCGATTTCACGCCCTGCGGCAAACAACCTGATCACGCGGGCGCCACGCCGCTATGGACACCTGATAACAGCACGCTGAGGCAGTCGCCGAAACCGTAGACAACGTACGTTGTCACCGTTTATCGTGAGCGCACATCGAGCGCGTGGAGGCCGCGATGACTGCCACATCGACGACACCAGTCGAGCCACTCGGACCCGATTCGCTGACCTGGAAATACTTCGGTGACCTGCGGACCGGAATGATGGGCGTGTGGATCGGCGCGATCCAGAACATGTATCCGGAGCTGGGCGCCGGCGTCACGGAGCATTCGATCCTGCTGCGGGAACCACTGCAGCGGGTGGCCCGGTCGGTGTATCCCATCATGGGCGTCGTCTACGACGGCGACCGGGCGGCCCGGACCGGCGAGCTGATCAAGGGCTACCACCACACGATCAAAGGAGTCGACGCCGAGGGTCGTCGCTATCACGCCTTGAACCCGGAGACCTTCTACTGGGCGCACGCCACGTTCTTCATGCTCGTCGTCAAAGTCGCCGAATACTTCTGCGGAGGCTTGACCGAGGCCGAAAAGCGCCAGCTATTCGACGAACACGTGCGGTGGTACCGGATATGTACGGCATGAGCATGCGGCCGGTCCCCAAGTCGTGGGAGGAGTTTCAGGAGTACTGGGCCCGGGTCTGCCGGGAGGAACTCGAGATCAACCAGGCCACGCTGGACATCTTCCACATGCGCATTCCCAAGCCGAAGTTCGTACTTATGCCCACGCCCGTTTGGGACCAGATGTTCAAGCCCCTGGTTGCCGGTCAGCGCTGGATAGCGGCCGGCTTGTTCGATCCGGCCGTGCGGGAGAAGGCGGGCATGCATTGGACCCCGGGCGACGAGGTATTGCTGCGCCTGTTCGGCAAGCTGGTGGAGCTGGTGTTCCTGGCGGTGCCCGACGAGATCAGACTGCATCCTCGCGCGCTGGCCGCCTACCGCCGGGAAGAGGGCCGGACCCGAAGTGACGCGCCGCTGGTCGAAGCGCCCGCCTTCATGGCTCCGCCGCGGGACCGCCGCGGATTGCCGATGCATTACTTCCCGCCGCGCGCACGCGGTTTCGCCCCGTTCCCGCTGGAGCCGGCCCGGCTGATCATGGAGCGGGCCGGATCGTTGGTGCACACTACGCTCTCGCTGGCCGGCCTGCGCCCCGCCCGGGGCCGGGCGGCTCGGGCCGCATAAGACGCTCGATCTCAGCGAGGAGAGCCGAGCGCCCGGGCGCTCTGGTACAAGCAGATGGCCGCGGCGGCGGCGACGTTCAGGCTCTCCGCTCCGCCGGACATCGGGATGCGCACCCGGTGGTCCGCCTCGGCGGCGATGTCGGCGGATAGCCCGCGGGATTCGGGGCCGAACAGCCATGCCGTCGGGATGCCCAGCAGTTGATCGGCATCGTCGAGCGACGTCTCGCCGTCCACCGCGCTGGCCAGCACCTGCAACCCAGCACCCCGCAACGACGCGACGACGGCGTGCGGATCGGCTGCGGTGACGACGGGAATGTTGAAGATGCTGCCCGCGGAGGCGCGCAAACACTTGCCGTTGTAGGGGTCGACGCTGTGTCCGGCGAGAATCACCGCCGCGGCCCCCATCGCGTCGGCGATGCGGATCAGCGTGCCCGCGTTACCCGGCTCGCTGATCTCGACGGCCGTCGCGATGAGCCGCGGTAAGCGGGTCAGCACATCGTCCAGGGGGGTCGTCGGCATGTCACACACCGCGACCAGTCCCGCCGGGGTAACCGTGTCGGACAAGGCTTTTGCGGCACGTTCGGTCACCAGATGGACCGGCGCGTCCTGTGCGGTCAACCAGGTCTCGTGCCGTTGCGCCGCGACCTCGGTGACAAACACCTCCCGCACCAGCCCGCGCGCCGACGCGGCCTCGACCAGGTTGGGGCCTTCGGCGAGAAATCGATTCGCACGACGCCGGCCGACGTGGCGATGCAATTTGGCCGCGGCGGCAACCCTGGCCGAGCGTTCGGTGAGCACCGGAACGCGGTGCGCCTAAGCGGCCTCTCCGGAGGGCGCGTTGACGTCTTCGGGTAGGGCCGCTCGGGCGACCTCCACGAGCGCGGTGAACGCTTTCGGATCGGTGACCGCGATATCGGCGAGGTTTTTGCGATCCACCTCGACACCAGCGGCCTTCAGGCCTTGGATCAGCCGGTTGTAGGTGATGTCGTTGGCACGCGCCGCCGCGTTGATCCGCGAGATCCACAATTTCCGGAACTCGCCCTTACGGGCACGACGGTCCCGGTAGGCGTAGTTCAGCGAATGTAGCTGCTGTTCTTTGGCTTTGCGGTAGAGCCGGGACCGCTGGCCCCGATAACCTTTCGAGGCCTTCAGGACGGAGCGCCGCTTCTTGTGGGCGTTGACTGCCCGCTTTACGCGTGCCATGGATTGTTCCTACTCTCGTTCGGACTCGGACGTGCTTGGTCAGGTACCGGCGCCAGCCGGTCGTGCGGGGCGCCGGCTAACCGTTCAACAGCGAATTGACCCGCTTGGTGTCATTGGCCGCCACCGCCGTACGGCCTTCCAGGCGCCTGGTTCGGGTCGACGGTTTGTGCTCGAGCAGATGCCGGCGGTTGGCTTTCTGCCGGACGATCTTTCCGGTACCGGTGCGCCGAAACCGCTTCGAGGCGCCGCTGTGAGTTTTGGCCTTGGGCATTTTTCCTCAGTCCTGGTGAGTTCTGGTTGGGCTAGCGAGTTAGTTCGATGAAGGTTTGATGTCGCCGCCCGCTGGTCCCTCCCCATGCCGCGCCCTGGCGCGAGTTTTTGCGCCGCGGTGGGGTGCCAGCACCATCGTCATGTTGCGCCCGTCCTGCTTGGGCGCCGTTTCGACGAACCCGTATTCGGCAACGTCGGCGCCCAGTCGCTGCAGCAACCGATAGCCCAATTCGGGCCGCGACTGCTCGCGTCCGCGAAACATGATGGTGACCTTGACCTTCGATCCGGCCTCCAAAAAACGCACTACGTGGCCTTTCTTGGTTTCGTAATCGTGATCGTCGATCTTGGGTCGCAGCTTCTGTTCTTTGACGACGGTCTGCTGTTGGTTCCGGCGGGACTCGCGCGCCTTCTGCGCCGCCTCGTACTTGTACTTGCCGTAGTCCATGATCTTGCAGACCGGCGGTCTGGCATTCGGGGCAACTTCGACAAGGTCGAGATCGGCGTCCGCGGCAACGCGGAGTGCGTCTTCGATACGCACGATGCCTACCTGTTCCCCCCCTGGGCCGATCAAACGAACTTCAGGTACGCGAATGCGCTCGTTGACGCGGGTCTCAGTGCTGATGTGGCCTCCCTTGTTGGCTTTCTTCCGCTGCAGCCAGGGCCCGGACGGGCCGGAATCAGCAGTGGGATACACCAGCCATCAGCAAAAAAGCCCTGCCTAAGCAGGGCCCAATGCCGACCGATCGCGGCTCGAGACAACTCCAGCCGCCTGCGCCACGCGCAGAACAGGCATTGCAAATAATGCCTGTGACCGGACCGCACAACCTTTGGAAAAAGCGTTAGGCCTTTTCGTGGCTAGCGGTGGGAGTGGGACTCCACTTAACTGTTCCTGGCCTTCGCCGGGATGGTCGCAGCCGCCAGTCTAACAGCCAAGACCCGGCCCCCGGGCAGCGAGCCGGCCGGCGCGCCAGCCCAAGCGCGCTGAGCAGGTGCAATTCAGCCACCCGGTCGCCAGGATTTTCCGGGTTTGAAGGAATATCCTCGCGATTTGTGACCATCGCAAAGCCTCGCTCGATGGAGAGCAGGCCCGTCTCCCGGTATCACTGGGTTCCCGCGGCAGCAGGCTGGACCGTCGGAGTCATCGCGACGCTGTCGCTGCTGGCGAGCATGTCGCCGCTGATTCGCTGGATCATCAAGGTTCCTCGGGAGTTCATCAACAGCTACCTGTTCAACTTTCCCGACACCAGCTTCGCGTGGTCGTTCGTGCTGGCCTTGCTGGCCGCGGCGCTGACCGCACGCAAACGAATTGCCTGGTTGCTGTTGCTGGGAAACATGGTGCTTGCCGCCTTCTTGAACGCCGCCGATATCGCCGCGGGTGGCAACACCGCGGCCGAAAACTTGGGCGAGAACCTCGGTTTCGCGGTCCACGTGGTCGCGATTGTCGTGCTGGTGCTGGGTTATCGCGAATTCTGGGCCAAGGTGCGCAGGGGCGCATTGTTCAAAGCGGCCGCCGTGCTGTTAGCGGGTGGAGCCATCGGAATCCTGATTTCCTGGGGCTTGGTGGAACTGTTCCCCGGATCGCTTGCGGCGCCCGACCGGCTACCCTATGTGGCCAACCGGGTGATCGGATTCGCGCTCGCCGACCCCGACCTGTTCACCGGACGGCCGCACGTCTTCCTCAACGCCATCTTCGGCCTGTTCGGCGCCTTCGCCCTGATCGCGGCCACCATTGTGCTGTTCCAGTCGCAACGCGCCGACAACGCACTGACGGGCGAAGACGAGTCGGCCATCCGCGGACTGCTGGAGTTGTACGGCAACAGCGACTCACTGGGCTACTTCGCCACTCGTCGCGACAAGTCGGTGGTATTCGCACCCAGTGGCCGCGCCGCCGTCACCTACCGCGTCGAGATCGGAGTCTGTCTGGCCAGCGGTGACCCGGTGGGCGACCCCCGGGCTTGGCCGCAAGCCGTCGACGCATGGTTACGGCTGTGCCAGACCTACGGCTGGTCCCCCGGCGTTATGGGCGCCAGTTCCCAAGGGGCTCAGACCTATCGCGAAGCGGGCCTGAACGCGTTGGAGCTGGGTGACGAGGCGATTCTGCGGCCAGCGGATTTCAAGTTGTCCGGCCCGGCGATGCGCGGCGTGCGCCAGGCCGTGACCCGGGCGCGCAGGGCCGGGTTGACGGTGCGCATCCGCCGACACCGCGATATTTCCGCGGCGGAAACGGAACAAACCATCGCGCGCGCCGATGCCTGGCGCGACACCCAAACCGAACGTGGCTTCTCGATGGCGCTGGGCCGCCTCGGCGACCCGGCGGACTCCGACTGTCTGCTGGTCGAGGCGCTGGACCCGGACAACCGGGTGGTGGCGATGCTGTCGCTGGTGCCGTGGGGCACCACCGGCGTTTCCCTGGACTTGATGCGTCGCTCTCCGGAATCGCCTAACGGCACCATCGAACTCATGGTCAGCGACCTTGCGCTGCACGCCGAAAGCCTTGGCCTCAGCCGTATCTCGTTGAACTTTGCGATGTTTCGCTCCGCCTTCGAGCAGGGCGCGCAGCTCGGCGCCGGCCCGGTTGCCCGACTGTGGCGATGGCTGCTGATTTTCTTCTCCCGCTGGTGGCAGATCGAAACGCTCTACCGGTCCAACCAGAAGTACCAGCCCCAATGGGTGCCCCGCTACGCCTGTTACGAGGACGCACGACTGATACCCAAGGTGGGTGTCGCCTCGGTGATCGCCGAGGGCTTCCTGGTATTGCCGTTCACCCGGCGCAACAAGGCGCATACCGGGCACCACCCTGCGGTGCCCGAACGGCTGGCAGCCACCGGGTTGTTACATCACGACGGCTCGGCGCCGGATATCACCGAGCTGCAGCAGGTGGACCTCACCGATGACGACGAGGTTGGGCGTCGCCTGCCCGAGCAGGTCCGAGTTCGACTGAGCAAATTGAAAACCTTGCGGCGCAACGGCATTGACGCCTATCCGGTAGGCCGTTCGCCCAGTCACACAGTCGCACAGGCGATGGACGCGGACGACAAGGCCACGCTGTCGGTGTCCGGACGCATACTGCGGGTACGCCATTACGGCGGCGTGTTGTTCGCGCACCTACGCGACTGGACCGGTGAAATGCAAGTGCTGCTTGATAATTCATGCCTGCAGCAGGGCCGCGCTGCGGATTTCAACGCCACCATCGACCTCGGTGACCTGGTGGAGATGACCGGGCACATGGGCGCCAGCAAACGGGGAACCAGGTCACTGATCGTGTCCAGCTGGCGGCTGATCGGAAAATGCCTGCGGCCCTTGCCGAACAAGTGGAAGGGGTTGACCGATCCCGAAGCCCGAGTGCGGACCCGCTATGTCGATCTGGCGGTCAACGCCGAATCCCGTGACCTGCTCACCGCACGCAGCACGGTCCTGCGCTCGGTCCGGGAAACACTGTTCGCCAAGGGCTTCATCGAAGTCGAGACTCCCATCCTGCAGCAGGTGCACGGCGGAGCCGCCGCCAGACCGTTCGTCACGCACATCAACAGCTATTCGATGGACCTGTTCCTGCGCATAGCGCCGGAGCTGTACCTCAAGCGGCTGTGCGTCGGCGGCGTGGAACGCGTATTCGAACTGGGCCGGGCCTTTCGGAACGAGGGCGTCGACTTCAGTCACAATCCTGAGTTCACTTTGCTCGAGGCCTATCAAGCACATGCCGACTACCTGGTGTGGCTGGACAGCTGTCGCGAGCTCATCCAAAACGCTGCCCAGGCCGCCAACGGTGCACCGATCGCGATGCGGCCCACCAGCGACGGCTTGCAGCCGGTCGACATCTCCGGAGTCTGGCCGGTCAAGACGGTGCACGACGCGGTTTCCGAAGCCCTCGGTGAGCACATTGACGCCGACACCAACTTGGCGACGCTGCGCAGGTTGTCCGATGCGGTCCGCATCCCCTATCGGGCGCAGTGGGATGTCGGCGCCGTGGTCCTCGAGCTGTACGAGCACCTGGTGGAAAGCCGCACCGAGCGGCCGACGTTTTACATCGACTTCCCCACGTCGGTCTCGCCGCTGACGCGGCCGCACCGCAGCAAGCTCGGAGTCGCCGAACGCTGGGACCTGGTGGCCTGGGGCATTGAGCTCGGTACCGCCTACAGCGAACTCACCGACCCGGTGGAGCAACGACGTCGTCTGCACGAACAATCCCTGCTGGCGGCCGGTGGAGATCCCGAGGCGATGCAGCTCGACGAGGACTTTCTACAGGCCTTGGAGTATGCGATGCCGCCCACCGGGGGCCTCGGCATGGGCGTCGACCGGGTGGTCATGCTGATCACCGGACGCAGTATTCGCGAGACACTCCCATTTCCATTGGCGAAGCCGCATTAAGCGGGTCCGACAGCTGCCAGCGAATACACAGCGAACATCCAATGAACACGTTCCAGGACGGTTAACAAGCGATCACAATGGGTCTTGTGACAGCGCCGACGGCGTACCTGGCGCAACCGCTGGCCAGCGCCCATACCTCGCTGATGTACGGCTGGCTGCCGATCACGGTCCAGCTGGTGACCGCGACCGTACTGCTGCTGGCGATCGGGTCGCGGTTTCGCCGGTGGCGTCGGCTACCGGCTGCGGTGGCCGTCGGCGCTGCGACGGCCTGCGGGACCGGGTGGTATCTCGGCGGGCTCGCCAATGATCCCGCCCCGGCCGCGCTCTGGGTCTGGGCCGGTTTGACGGGCGTGGCCGCGACGGTGCTGGTCCTGGGCTGGCGCAGCGCGCGCTGGTGGGGTCGCGGCGCATCGCTGATGGCGGTGCCGCTATGTGTGCTCAGCGCGGCGTTGGCGCTCAACCTGTGGGTCGGCTATTTCCCGACGGTTCAGGCCGCATGGAACCAGCTCACCTCGGGTCCGCTGCCCGATCAGGCGGATCCGGCCAGCGTTGCCGCGATGGCCGGCAAGGGGACACGGCCGCCGCACGGCAGCGTGGTGACGGTCACCATCCCGTCCACGGCATCGCACTTCAAACATCGCGGGGAGCTGGTGTACCTGCCGCCCGCTTGGTTCGCGAGTGATTCGCCCCCGCGATTGCCTGTCGTGATGATGATCGGCGGCCAGTTCAACACCCCCGCCGACTGGGCGCGAGCCGGCAACGCCGTGCAGACGGTCGACGAATTTGCCACCGCCCATGATGGCAACGCGCCGGTGCTGGTCTTCGTCGACTCCGGCGGAGCCTTCAACAACGACACGGAATGCGTCAATGGACGACGCGGCAACGCGGCCGATCATCTGACCAAAGACGTTGTGCCATATATGGTCTCGAAATTCGGCGTCAGCTCGCGGCAGCGCAACTGGGGCATTGTGGGCTGGTCGATGGGCGGGACTTGCGCCGTGGATTTGACGGTCATGCACCCCGAACTGTTCAGCGCATTTGTCGATGTCGCCGGGGATTTCTACCCGAACGCGGGAAACAAGGCGGAAACCATCGCCAGGCTGTTCGGCGGCAACGCCGACGCCTGGGCCGCATTCGATCCGACGACGGTGATCACCCGGCACGGCCCCTATACCGGGGTTTCGGGTTGGTTCGCCATCTCTGTCCCTGGTCAACCGGCGGGGCGTCGGGATACTCCGATCCTCGACACCGCCGCCATGCGGGTGGCAGGGCGTGATGCCGCCGCAAATCCGAGCAACCAGACAGCGGCCGCCAATGCGCTGTGCGCGCTGGGCCGGACCAACGGCATTGACTGCGCGGTGGTCCCCCAACCGGGCAAGCACGATTGGCCCTTTGCCGACCAGGCGTTCGTGCGGGCGCTGCCCTGGCTGGCCGGGCAGCTGGACACTCCGGAGGCGCCCCGGATTTCGTTACCGGGTACCGGCGGTGCGGCAACGCAGGTCGTCACCGCCGGACGGTAGTTGCCGGTGCGGTCGGTCGCGGGGGTTCGCCGGGCGCTATTCGCCCGGCACTGCAATCCCTGGAGCGCCTGGACGCGCTGGGCAAGCACACCACTGGCGCTGGTGCCGATATGGACCCGGCGCTGGGGCCACGCCGCGGTGATCGCATTGTGGCTGGCCGTCAATCCGGTTGTCTTCGGCAAGCCGAAACACCATCGAGCATGGGCGACGCGGGCGATGTTGGGTGAGGAATTGTGGATCGCCGAGCGTCCGGCCGACGCGGCGATGCTGGTCAGCGCGCTGACATCGGCCGTTTCGCTGAGCGCGGTGATCGCCGCCCACCGCCGCCGACTCAAGCCGGCGGTTGTCGCGACCGCGCTGCAAATGACGCTGACCATGGTGTATTGGGCACAGATGGTCCGCTACCTCGATCGCCGGCGCGGCGGTGATACACAGCCGCAGTAACGTGGCGGCATGCCCGACGAACCAGCAGCCCAGGCCGACTCGTCCGACGCCGGATATGACGCCGGATCTAACCCCGGATATGACGCCGGATATGACGCCGCGGGGGTCCCGACCTTCGAATCGGTCCGGGAGAAGATCGAATCCCGATACGCGACGGCGATGGGTGCGGCCGAACTGGATGCCGAGACGACGGAGGGCCGATCCGTCGCGGAACAGTACGAAAAGCGCCAGCGTGCGGCCGCCGAACGACTGACCCGAATCCGCGAGTCGATGCGCACCGATGAGTGACCCGGTAGGCGGGACGGGGCGCCAGGTCTGGTCACCGCCGCCGGTGCCGGCTGACGCCGAAACTTCAACCGCTGCTACGCGTTTCGGCGGCGTGTCGTCGCAACGGATTGGCCGAACCCGGCTCAGGCGCTGACTTTGCGCCGGCGATTCGACCGGGGTGGGCCCGCCGGCTTCCCGGTGCCGACGACTTCGGCCAGGAATTTGCCCGTGTAGCTTTCCGGCTCGGCGGCGACGTCCTCCGGAGTGCCCTGGGCGACAACGATTCCGCCCCCCGCGCCACCCTCCGGTCCCATGTCGACGATCCAGTCCGAGGTCTTGATCACGTCCAGGTTGTGTTCGATGACGATGACCGTGTTGCCCTTGTCGACCAGACCGTTGATCACCTTGAGCAGCTTGCGGATGTCTTCGAAATGCAGGCCGGTGGTGGGTTCGTCGAGGATGTAAATGGTGCGCCCGGTCGAGCGTTTCTGTAACTCGGAGGCCAGCTTGACCCGCTGGGCCTCACCGCCGGACAGCGTCGGTGCGGGCTGGCCGAGCCTGACGTAGCCCAGGCCGACGTCGACGAGTGTCTGCAGGTAGCGGTGAATGCCGGTGATCGGCTCGAAGAACTGTGCCGCCTCCTCGATCGACATGTCCAGCACCTCGGAGATGGTCTTGCCCTTGTAGTGCACTTCGAGGGTTTCCCGGTTGTAGCGGGCGCCCTGGCACACCTCGCAGGGCACGTACACGTCGGGCAGGAAGTTCATCTCGATCTTGATGGTGCCGTCGCCGGTGCACGCCTCGCAGCGACCCCCCTTGACGTTGAACGAGAATCGGCCCGGTTGGTACCCGCGCACCTTGGCCTCGGTGGTGGCGGCGAACAGGGTGCGGATCTTGTCGAACACCCCGGTATAGGTGGCCGGGTTGGATCGCGGGGTGCGACCGATCGGCGATTGGTCCACCCGCACCAGTTTGTCCAGGTGGTCCAGTCCGGTGACCCGGGTGTGCCGGCCGGGAACCTGGCGGGCCCCGTTGAGCCGGTTGGCCAGTACCGCCGCCAGGATGTCGTTGACCAGCGTCGACTTGCCCGACCCGGAAACCCCGGTCACCGACGTCAGCACACCGAGCGGGAAGGACACGTCGATGCCGCGCAGGTTGTGTTCGCGGGCTCCGACAACGGTGAGCTGACGCCGCGGGTCGGCAGGTCGACGGATCGCGGGAATATCTATGCTTTCCCGCCCCGACAGATAGGCTCCGGTGATCGAGTTCTCGTCGGCCAGCAGTTCGTCGTACGGTCCGCTGTGCACGATGCGGCCGCCGTGCTCGCCGGCGCCCGGCCCGATGTCGACGATCCAGTCGGCATGGGCGATGGTGTCCTGGTCATGCTCGACGACGATCAGAGTGTTGCCCAAATCCCTTAAGCGGGTGAGGGTTTCGATGAGACGACGGTTGTCGCGCTGATGTAGGCCGATAGAGGGCTCGTCGAGCACATACAACACCCCCACCAGGCCGGAACCGATCTGAGTGGCCAGCCGGATGCGTTGCGCCTCACCCCCGGACAGGGTCGCCGCCGCGCGCGACAGCGACAGGTACTCGAGCCCGACGTCGAGCAGAAACCCGAGCCGCGACTGGATTTCCTTGAGCACCTGGCCCGCGATCGCCTGCTCGCGCGGACCCAGGGTGAGGCGCTGAAGAAAGTCCGCGCACTCCGCGATCGACAGTTCGCAGACCTCGGCGATCGACTTGGGGCCGAGCTCGCGTCCAGCCAGCGTCACCGCCAGAATTTCCGGCTTGAGCCGGGTGCCTTCGCATACCGGGCACGGCACGTCGCGCATGAAGCCCTCGTAGCGTTCCTTCATCTGCTCGGACTCGGTCTGCGACATCTTGCGCTGCAGAAACGCCAGCACGCCCTCGAAATCGGCATAGTACGACCGGGTGCGCCCGTACCGGTTGCGGTAGCGCACGTGCACCTGCTCGTCGCAGCCCTCCAGAATCGCCTTGCGCGCCTTGGCCGGCAGCTTGCGCCAGGGAGTGTCGACGTCGAAACCCATCGCCTCGCCGAGCCCGGCCATCATCCGGATGAAGTACTCCGCGGTGTGGCCCGTCGACCACGGGGCGACCGCACCCTCGGCCAGGGTGCGTTCCGGGTCGGGCACCACCAGGTCCGGGTCGACCTCCTTGCGGATGCCCAGACCGCTGCATTCGGGGCAGGCCCCGTAGGGCGAGTTGAACGAGAACGACCGCGGTTCCAGGTCGTCCACGGCCAGGGCATGCCCGTTGGGGCAGGCCAGTTTCTCGGAGAACCGCTGCTCACGGTGCGGCGCGCCCGGTTCGTGGTCGGGGAATTCCAGCACCACGATGCCGTCAGCCAAGTTCAGCGCGGTCTCCACCGAATCGGTGAGCCGCTGCTTGGCGCCGGCTTTGACGGTAAGGCGATCCACCACGACCTCGATGTCATGCTTTTCCTGCTTCTTCAGCTTCGGCGGATCGGTCAAAGAATGCACGACACCGTCGACCCGGACTCGGCTGTAGCCCTGGGCGTTCAACTTGTCGAACAGGTCGGCGAACTCGCCCTTACGGGTGCGCACCACCGGCGCCAGCACCAGAAAGCGGGTGCCCTCCGCCATGGCCAGCACCTGGTCGACGATTTGCTGGGGCGTCTGGCGCGCAATCCGCTCCCCGCAGACCGGACAGTGCGGCGTGCCGGCACGGGCGTACAGCAGCCGCAGGTAGTCGTACACCTCGGTGATCGTGCCGACCGTCGACCGCGGGTTGCGGTTGGTGGACTTCTGGTCGATGGACACCGCCGGAGACAGCCCCTCGATGAAGTCGACGTCGGGCTTGTCCATCTGCCCGAGGAACTGACGGGCATACGCCGACAGCGATTCCACGTAGCGCCGCTGACCCTCGGCGAAGATGGTGTCGAAGGCCAGCGACGACTTACCGGATCCGGACAGTCCGGTGAAGACGATCATCGCGTCGCGGGGCAGGTCGAGGTCGACACTGCGCAGGTTATGTTCGCGCGCACCCTTGACGATCAGGCGCTCAGCCACCCAGGCCCTTTCACTGACGGGTTCCTTCTAGAGACGGAGTTCGCTCCCATGCTATGTGCCCGTACCGACAAGCATTCGCAGACCAGTAAGGTGACCCCTATGACCTGCGCCGACAACGATAATGCCGGGGCAGCCGCGATAGTCGCGGGTAACACCGCTTGCTGGGGAGAGTGGCGCACATGACCACCGTCGATGACGACTACACCGGACACGTCGACCCGGGGACCGCGGCCCGACGCACGCTGCCCGGCGCCACCATCCTCAAGGCGTCGGTGGGGCCCATGGACAACAATGCCTACCTGGTGACATGTGCTGCGACCGGCGAAACGCTACTGATCGACGCCGCCAATGACGCCGACGTCCTCATCGACCTGATCCGGCGGTACGCGCCGAAAGTGTCGTTGATCGTCACCAGTCATCAGCACTTCGACCATTGGCAGGCACTGCAGGCGGTGGCCGAAGCCACCGGCGCCCCCACCGCCGCCCACCAAATCGACGCCGAACCGCTGCCGGTCAAACCCGATCGTTTCCTCGCCAACGGCGATACCGTCCGGATCGGCGAGCTGACGTTCGACGTCATCCACTTGCGCGGGCACACACCGGGATCGGTCGCGCTGGCGCTCGACGGCCCCGCGACCGGCGGGGTCACGCAGTTGTTCACCGGCGACTGCCTGTTTCCCGGTGGAGTCGGCAAGACCTGGCAGCCCGGCGATTTCACCCAGCTGCTCACCGACGTCACCACCCGGGTATTCGACGTGTACGCCGACTCGACCGTCATCTATCCCGGCCATGGTGACGACACCGTGCTGGGCATCGAACGCCCTCACCTTCAGGAGTGGCGCGACCGCGGCTGGTGAACGACACTTCGCGGTGACATGGGGCCGAACAAGGCCGGAAGACAGCGGCGGTAGGGACCTTGTTCCCTCGTCGGCGACCCGGTGGCGGCGCACAATCGGCACGAAGCCCGGCGTGAAGTGAGGTAGGCGCCGGTCGTGGCGCGAAGGAATGGAGCTCCGACGATGTGGGCACCGTCATCTGTCCCGTTCTCCGTTTGGCGCAAGATCGCCATGGCTACCTGGCGTCCCAGAAAGGACCCGATCATCTGGGCGACGGCCGAAATCGATGCTTCGCGGCTGCTGGACTACATCGCCCGGGTTCGCGAAGCCACGGGCCAGCATGTCACCCCCGTGGATCTGGTAGGCCGGGCGGCAGGCAAAGTCGTCGAAGCGCTGCCCGGCCTCAACGGCCGCGTGGTGTTCGGCAGCTTTCTGCCATCCCCGACGATCGACTGCTTTTTCGTCGTGTCGCTGCGAACAGACGTGGTAACGGGAGTCGAAGCGGCCAGGACGGATCTTTCCGGCGCCGTCGTGCGTCGCATCAATGAGAAGCCGCCCTGGGTCATCGCCAAAGAATTGGCTGATCGCGCCGCACGGATCCGGCACAACGAAGATCCACAGTTCAAGCAAGCCAAGGCCATGGTCAAAGGCCTCCCGCCGCTGCTGCTACGCCCGGTGATGGATGCGATCGCGTTCGTTACCGAAAGTCTCCAGCTGCCCCTGCCCTTCCTCGGGCTCGAGGCCCGTCCCTACGGTTCGATACTCGTCAGCAACGTGGGCACCTACGGCCTGGACACGGCCGCCGCTCCCTGGCCGACGTTTTGCCACGTGCCGTTCGGGATCCTGATCGGGGCCGTGACCGACAGGGTGCTCGCCGAAGACGGTCAACCGGTGGTACGCCCGGTGCTGCCGTTGACGATCGGTCTGGACCACCGGTTCGTCGACGGTTACCAGGCGGCGACGATGGCCCACGTATTTCGCCAGTATCTGGACGATCCCGCGGCGTTCGACCCGGTCCCCCGTCCCGTGCCGCCGCGCACGACGCGCCGGTCGCCCGTCCAGTCGAATGGGAAGCGGCCGGCGATGGCGTAGGCGCAGTGTTCGCCGACAGCAGGAGATGCCATGGAGCTAGCGCAAAAACGGGTCTTGATCACCGGGGCTTCACGAGGCATCGGCGCGGCTCTCGCACGTGCGTTCGCCGGTGCCGGGGCAAGCGTGGCGCTCGTCGCGCGGACCGACGGGGTCCTTCGCACGCTGGCGGGCGAGCTCGGAGGCTCTGCCCACGTTGCCGACCTGTCGGAGCCCGGCCAGGTACGCATGCTGATTGCGCGCATCGAGGACGAAGTGGGGCCGATCGACGTCCTCGTCAACAATGCCGGCATCGACAACCAGACGGGTGGCTTCACCGACGCACCCGAGGATGATTTGCGACGAGTCACCGAGGTCAACTACCTCGCGCCCGCCGAATTGTGCCGGCACGCGATCCCTCGAATGCTTCACCGCGGCGGCGGGCATATCGTCAACGTCTCCTCGATGGCGGGCTGCGTAGCCCTTCCCGGGTTAGTGACCTACTCGGCTTCCAAAGCGGCCCTTTCTCATTTCACCGCAGGCCTGCGAGCCGACCTTCGCGGCTTGCCGATCCGCACCACCCTCGTCGAACTCGGGCCGATTCCCACCGACCTGCTGGCCCATACCGAGGATTACCCGCCGACCGCTGATTCCTTCCGCCGCCTCTACCGGATGCACCTCATGGTCGACGTCACCCGCGAGATGGTTGCCGATCAGGTCGTGTCCGCTGTACAGAAGGGCCGCAAACACGTCCGGCTGCCCAGGCGGGCAGCCGTCTTCTCGATGCTTGCCGAGGCTCCCAGGCGTACTGCCGAACTCGTTCTCACCGGCATTCCCCATCAAATAAAACGCTCCCAGGTCCAGGCGAGCCACCGGTGAAAATGCGCCGAACGGAAATCCGGTCCGCGCAGCCGGCCGGCTATTGAGGCCCGGCTATGGAGGCTAGGTGGTGTGCACGATGAGCACGTCGACCTTGGCCCGCCGCGAGACGTTGGCCGGCACCGAACCCAGCAACCGCCCCGCGATCGTGCTCAGGCCGACGTTGCCGACCACCAGGAGGTCGGCCTGCGCTTCTTCGGCGAGGCTGATCAGCGCGTCGACCGGAGCGCCCACGATCGCGCGTTCCTCGACGTTCTTCGCGCCGGCGTTGTGCGCCCGTTCCTTGGCGTCGTGCAGGATCTCGTAGATCGGGGCGGTGCCCGTCACCTTGTAGCTTTCGTCCTTCAGGACGTCGGCGGCTCGGGCGTCCTCGTGTTGAGGCAGGTACGCCGACGCGATGATCAACGTGGCATCTGCCCCGGCGATCTCCGCGGCCCGGTCCACTGCCCGCATCGACGAGTCCGAGCCGTCGGTTCCTACCACCACGGTCCGATAGGCGCCCATTTACCCTCCCAGTGTCGGTTGCTACGCCAACCCCAGACAGTATCGCTTTGCCTGATCCAGATGGGTCAGATTACCCACACCGGACCGGCGTGGCGCAATCCGCATTTTGCCGGGCCGGGGCAGCCGTAGCACGTCAGCGGGTGGCGGCAACGCCATGGACAGTCCCGGTTCACTGCGAAACTAGCTGTGGTGCAATGCTTTTCGGTAGATATCGCGATCATGCGGGGTGGCACTGGCGGCGGTGCGTTCCGATGCCCGACCGGGTGGCGAGACGACGGCTGGTGACCGGAATCATCGCCGGCGACCTACAGTGACAGGCATCATGTCTGCACCGACACTGGATCAGGACGCGGCGCCGCTGGCGGGTGAGGCGGCGCGCTCGCATGCCCGTGGCCGCCGCCTCGACCCCTGGGCGATCGCTTTGCTGGCGACGATCGTGAGCGGAGCCTGGGCCAGTCGGCCGTCGCTGTGGTTCGACGAGGGTGCGACGATCTCGGCTTCGGCACGGCGCACCCTGCCGGAGCTGTGGAATCTGCTGGGCCATATCGATGCGGTACACGGCCTGTACTACCTGCTGATGCACGGCTGGTTCGCGATCTTCCCGCCGACCGAGTTCTGGTCGCGGGTTCCCAGCAGCCTGGCCATCGGAGCCGCCGCCGGCGGCGTTGTCGTGTTCGCCAAGCAGTTTTCCGGCCGCAGCACCGCGTTGTGTGCGGGAGCCGTCTTTGCCATCCTGCCGCGGGTGACCTGGGCGGGCATCGAGGCGCGCTCCTCTGCATTGTCGGTGACGGCCGCGGTCTGGTTGACGGTGCTGCTGGTCATCGCGGTGCGGCGCAACAAGCCATGGCTGTGGCTGCTGTATGCGCTGGGGTTGATGCTGTCGATCTTGATCAGCATCAACTTGGGACTGCTGGTGCCGGTGTACGCCGCGCTGCTGCCCCTGCTGGCCCCGGCGCAATCGCGGAAAGCTCCCGCCATCTGGTGGGCGGTCGCCTCGCTGGCCGCGGTCGGGGCCATGACGCCCTTCGTCCTGTTCGCCCACGGACAGGTGTGGCAGGTCGGGTGGATCTCGGGGCTGAACCGAAACCTCTTCCTCGATGTGGTGCATCGCCAGTACTTCGACCACAGTGTTCCGTTCGCCATCTTGTCCGGCGTGGTCGTCGCCGTCGCCGTCGTGCTGCGGTTGACCGGCGCGCCGGGGCCCGGCCAGGGCACCCGACCGCTGCTGCTTGCCGGCGTGGCCTGGGTGGTCGTTCCCACCGCCGTCGTCCTGATCTACTCGGCGACCGTCGAACCCATCTACTACCCGCGCTACCTGATACTGACCGCCCCTGGGGCGGCGGTCATCCTGGCCATCTGCATCGTCACCGTCGCCCGCGAGCCCTGGCTCATAGCCGGCGCGGTGGCGCTCTTCGCCGCCGCGGCGTTCCCGAACTACTACTTCACCCAACGCGGGCCCTACGCCAAGGAGGGCTGGGATTACAGCCAGGTGGCCGACGTCATCAGTGCCCATGCCGCACCCGGTGATTGCCTGCTGGTGGACAACACCGTGCCGTGGAGACCGGGGCCGATCCGGGCGCTGCTGGCCACCCGGCCGGCAGCGTTCCGGTCGGTGGTCGACGTCGAACGCGGCGCCTACGGGCCCGAGGTCGGCACGCTGTGGGACGGCCACGTCGCGGTGTGGCTGACCACCGCCAAGATCAATAAATGCACGACGCTGTGGACGATCACCAACCGCGACAAATCATTGCCGGATCATCAAGTGGGACAACGTTTGTCGCCGGGAACGGCGTTCGGGCGCACGCCGGTGTACCAGTTTCCCGGCTACCTGGGCTTCCACATCGTCGAGCGGTGGCAGTTCCACTATTCGCAGGTCGTCAAATCAACCCGGTGACCGACGTTGGCGCTGGGTCGCCCGGTAGGAGGCGATGAACCCGAGGGCGGCCAGCACGGTGAATACCGCGAACAACCAGCGAGCGGCCGTCACTTCGCCCCCCTCGGCCCTGTTGACCACGACACCGGCCAGGCCGGCGCCGAAAGCCGCCGAGATCAGCTGCACGATGTTGATGGCCGCCGCCGCGGCGCCGCTCTCGGCCGGATCGTCGACGGAATCCATCGCCCACGCGGACAGATGCGGCCAGGCGATCCCGATCCCGGTCCCGGTGATCAGCAGCGCCAGCGCCCACAGCGCGACGACCCCCAGCGGGGCATCGGCACGCTGGGTGACAGCACCAAGCGCCAAGCCCGACGCCATCACCAACGGCGCTGCCGCCACCGCATGCCCGATCACCCGGGTGTTGTTCACCGATGCGCTGACAATCTCGCTGGCCGTCCAGCCCACCGCCAGTGACGCACCCAGGAATCCGGCCGCCACCGGTGTCAGGTTGCCCAACCGCTGACCGAACAACGGCACATAGGTGGTCACCATCGCGGCGACCATCTGCACGGACATGGTCAGGTAGATCCACTTCAACGGTCCAGGCCCAAACACGCTGTGCGGCAACACTGCTACGTGCAGCCGCCAGTCGACGACCACAAAGATCCCGATCAGCAGCACACTGGCGGCGAGCAGGCCGACGGTCTGCACCAGGTAGCGCGGGAGTTCGGCGACGCTGACTGCCAGGGCGGCAGCGCCCATCAACAACAACGACCACACCGGCACCTTGTGCGCGAAGGTCACCGGCTGCCCACCGCGTGCGCCGGCCCGGCTGCTCAGCACGGCCACTACCAACAGGGCCATCAGCCCGGACATCACCGCCATCGCAGCGAACGCCCACCGCCACAGCCCGAACTGCGCGAATAGTCCGCCCGTCGCCGGCCCGACCAGCGTCGCCACCCCCCACATGGCCGACACCAGCGCCGAGCCGCGCGTCCACAGCCGATGCGGCAGCGCAGCGTTGATCAGCGCGTAACCGAGTCCTGCCAGCAGTCCGCCGGCCACCCCCTGCAGGGTGCGTCCGGCGACCAGGGTCTCCATATTCGGCGCGGCCGCACACAACAGGCTCGCGACGCCGAAGACGGTCAGTCCCATCAGATACGAGGTGCGGGCACCGACCCGCAGCAGCATCGGGTTGACCGAGGTCGCCGCCACCACCGAACCGACCAGATACAGGGTCGTCACCCAGGCGTACAGCCGGCTGCCACCGATTTCGGCGATGGTGCTCGGAAGGAGGCTGACGGTCAGGAACTCGTTGGTGGCATACAGCGCAACGCCGCCGGCCAGCATGGTGGCCGTCCCCAAGTGCCTGCTCAGCAGTTCGCGCCAGCTGCCGGTCTCGCTCGCCGTCTCGGTCACAGCTACACCGTAGGCACCGCGTGGTCACCCCGAGTCACTTGAGCCCGGCAGCGTCCATCCCACGCAATTCCTTTTTCAGGTCGGCAATTTCGTCGCGGAACCGGGCAGCCAGCTCGAACTGCAGGTCGCGCGCGGCGGCCATCATCTGCTCGGTGAGGTCCTTGATCAGGTCGGCCAGCTCAGCGCGGGGCATGTTCGATGTGTCGCGGCCCTCGAAGACGCCGGCGCTGACCGCGCGGCCGGGCGCACCCTGGGCACGTCGCCCGCGGGACGCGTTGCGGCCCGACCCACCGATCGGAACGGACTCCGAGGCGTCGACATCAGCGGCCTCGCGGTAGACCTGGTCGAGGATGTCGGCGATCTTCTTGCGCAGCGGCTGCGGGTCGATCCCGTTGGCCTCGTTGTAGGCGATCTGCTTTGCCCGGCGCCGCTCGGTTTCGTCGATGGCCTCTTTCATCGAGTCGGTGATCTTGTCGGCGTACATGTGCACTTCGCCGGAGACGTTGCGGGCGGCGCGGCCGATCGTCTGGATCAGGCTGCGCGACGACCGCAAGAAGCCCTCCTTGTCGGCGTCGAGGATCGACACCAGCGACACCTCGGGAAGGTCCAGGCCCTCGCGCAACAGATTGATGCCGACCAGCACGTCGTAGTCGCCTAGGCGCAACTGGCGTAACAGTTCCACCCGCCGCAACGTGTCGACCTCGGAATGCAGGTAGCGCACCCGGATACCCATCTCCAGCAGGTAGTCGGTGAGGTCTTCGGCCATCTTCTTGGTCAGTGTGGTCACCAGCACCCGCTGATCGGCATCGGCGCGTTTGCGGATCTCCCCGATGAGATCGTCGATCTGCCCCTTGGTCGGTTTCACCACCACCTTCGGGTCCACCAGGCCGGTCGGCCGGATCACCTGCTCGACGAACTCGCCGCCGGACTGGCTGAGCTCGTACGGTCCCGGCGTGGCCGACAGATATACCGTCTGCCCGATTCGGGTGGCGAACTCCTCCCAGGTCAGCGGGCGGTTGTCGCACGCCGACGGCAGCCGGAACCCGTATTCGACCAGGTTGCGCTTGCGCGAGATATCACCCTCGTACATGCCGCCGATCTGCGGCACGGTGACGTGCGACTCGTCGATGACGAGCAGAAAGTCCTCCGGGAAGTAGTCGAGCAGTGTCGCCGGGGGCGAGCCCGGGCCGCGACCGTCGATATGCCTCGAATAATTCTCGATGCCCGAGCAGAACCCGACCTGCCGCATCATCTCGATGTCGTAGTTGGTGCGCATCCGTAGCCGCTGGGCTTCCAGCAGCTTGCCCTGCCCCTCCAATTCGGCGAGCCGCTCGGCCAGCTCCTCCTCGATGGTGGAGATCGCGTGTGCCATCCGCTCGGGCCCGGCCACGTAGTGAGTGGCCGGGAAGATCCGCAGCGAGTTGACCTGGCGGATCACCTCGCCGGTCAGCGGGTGCAGGTAATACAACGCCTCGATTTCATCGCCGAAGAACTCGATGCGAACCGCCAGCTCCTCGTAGGAGGGGATGATCTCCACGGTGTCGCCGCGCACCCGGAAGGAACCGCGGGTGAAGGAGAGATCGTTGCGGGTGTACTGCACGTCGACCAGCAGGCGCAGCAGCCCATCGCGCGGCACCTCGCTGCCTACCTGCAGCTCGACGGAGCGGTCCAGGTAGGACTGCGGGGTGCCCAGGCCGTAGATGCAGGACACCGAGGCCACCACCACCACGTCGCGACGGGACAGCAGCGCCGACGTGGCGGAGTGCCGCAACCGCTCCACGTCGTCGTTGATGGAGCTGTCCTTTTCGATGTAGGTGTCGGTCTGGGCGATGTACGCCTCCGGCTGGTAGTAGTCGTAGTACGACACGAAGTACTCGACCGCGTTGTGCGGCAACATCTCTCGCAGCTCGTTCGCGATCTGGGCGGCCAGCGTCTTGTTGGGTTCCATGACCAGGGTGGGCCGCTGCAAGCGCTCGATGAGCCACGCGGTGGTGGCCGATTTTCCGGTGCCGGTGGCGCCGAGGAGCACCACGTCACGCTCCCCCGCGTTGATCCGGCGCTCCAGCTCGTCGATGGCGGCCGGTTGGTCGCCGGCGGGCGCGTGCGGGCTGACCACCTCGAAGCGCGCGCCGGAGCGCACCAACCCTTCCACGTCCTCTGCGGCTGGGCGGTACTCGGAATGGGCAACTACTGGGTGTTCGGTGGCAAAAGCCATGTCATCAGGGTAGAACGAGGCACCGACACGTCTTAGCCGTGCCGGACCCACATGCGGCTTGCCGGGTCGCATTCGAGCAGGTAACCGTCGTTGAAGGCGGACACGGCGAACACCGGGATGTCCGGGCGGTCGCACGAGGCTCCGGCGGCGTGAACGCCGGTCGTGATCGGCGCTTTGTCCCAGGTGTTGCCCTCGCACACGACTTGCTCGTTGCTGGTCTGGTCGTAGGCGAGGTTGTCGTCGCGATCGCACGCCCCTTCGGGAACGGACTGCGATGAAACGCTCGAGCGCGGGGCGGGGGCGGCGACTGCTTGTGCGGGGTCGGACAGGACCACCGTCGACGGCACATCACCGATCCGGGTGGCGACCACCGGTACCCGCAGCACCGCCCCCCTGCGCGCCGCATTCGTCGACGACGCCGTCTCGGTAACCACGCCGCGCAGCATGCCGTCGGTTTGCGGTGCCAGTGACCAGGTGAGCGTTTCGTCCCGGGTGGCCCGCAGCTGCTCGTTCGGCTGTCGATCTGCTATGCAGGGTTCGTGCGGTGGCAGATCCGGCTGCGCCGCTAATGAGCCGCCAACGGTAAGGTGACGCCATCCACCCACCCAAGCACGAAACGTTCGACCTGGTGGCCCGCACCAACACCGATCCCAAAGGCATTGTGCGGGCCGTCGATGAGTACGCCGTGCATCCATGGGGGCTCTATCTTGCCCGGCCCACCCCCGGCCGGGCCCAGTTCCACTACCTCGAGTCCTGGCTGCTGCCGGCATTCGGGTTGCGCGCCACCGTCTTTCACTTCAACCCTGGCCACGAACGCGACTACGACCACTACCTCGACGTGGGTGAATACACGCCCGGGGCCGCGGTGTGGCGTTCCGAAGATCACTACCTCGACATCGAGGTCCGCACCGGACGGGGGGCCAGATTGGCCGACGTTGACGAGCTGCTGGATGCGGTCCGCCACGGACTGTTGCCCGCCGAGGTCGCTGAGCAGGCACTGCAGCGGGCGGTGACCGCCGTCGACGGCCTGGCCCGCCATGACTACGACCTGGTGCGCTGGTTGGCCAGCAACGGCATGGCGCTCACCTGGCGCTCCGGTTGATCGCCGGTCGCTGCGGGTCATTTGCGGCCATAGCGGGTATCCGTGTCGTATGCAATTGAGCGGATACCGGCGCATGGGGCTGCCCGGCGCCATCACCGTGCGCCGCGGCGCACCAGGAGGACGGCATCGCCCGAAGAAGCTGACGGCCGGGCAGGGACCACGGTTCGTCATCCGCCACCATGTGGCACACAGCGACCACTATGACTTGTCCCTCGAGATCGACGGCATGCTCGTCTGCTGGGCGATACCGCGAAGCCCGTCGACCGATCCGAAGGACAAGCGGATGGCCCTACGCACCGAGGACCACCCGGTGCAGTACGCCACATTCGAAGCGGACCGTGGCGTCATCGTCTGGGACCACGGCACCTACGCCAACATGACGGGGCACGATATGATCAAGGGCCTTGAGCGCGGCCATCTTTGGTTCCACCTGCGCGGCCGGACACTGCGCGGCGGCTACGCGCTCACCCGGATCCGCGAGGGCGAGGACGAGACCTGGCTCCTGACCAAACGCAACGACGCGGTTCGGCCCGCTGACGCCGACGCACGGCCCAAACTTGGTTAGGCCAAGTCGAATCGGTGCTATCCGGTCGCACGCTGGACGACTCGTCGTGACGGATTTCGTCAAACGCTTGCCGCGCAAGTCAATCCGGTTCGGCGACCCGCTGCGTGACCGCGCACCGGGCGTATCGTCATCGATATGAGCTCCACCACGCAGAAATGGTCTACGATCGCCGCGATGACGGCCGTCGCGGTCGGCTCACAACTAGACCTCGCAACCGCGCTTGCCGACCTCCACAACGTCACCTACATCGCCAGAATCGACGGTGTCGCGCCCGGTAGTCAGGCCACCTTCGTGCTCAACGGCGGCCAGACATCCACCGCCCCGCTGAGCCCGATGCCCGGCAACGTGTTCGAGGCCAACGAAGTACTGGCCGATCCGCAACAGGCAGGGATGCAGGTGTCGCTGAACTGGCCCTACTCGGCGAATGTCCACTGCGAAATCGACGTCGACGACAACGTCGCCACCCAAGTCGACCAGTTCGTCAGACCGAAGCAAGGCAACAGTGATCCCATGAGCGGGGTACTGCAGTGCGGCGCCCCGCTGCCCGGCACCTAACCGGTCACCTACGGAACGCGCCGGGTCTTAGGGTTGCCAGCCGACGGAATCGGCCCAGTCCCACGCCCGCCGGTAGGCGTCGAGAAACCACGGCTCTTTGGCTGCCGCGTAGTGCGCGATGTCGCCGGCACCCGATGCCGCGCTCTGCTCGGCGGCCCGCTTGAGCGACAGGTAGTCGGCCCGCACACCGGGGTTGGCCCGTAGCCAGTCCACGAACAGCAGCGCGAACTGCTGATTGGGCCAACCGTCCACCCGGATATGTACATTCGTCGGCCGCCCGGGATCGGCTGAGGCGTGAAAGCGCTTGTGCCACAATGCAGCATCGGAACTATGGTCGTAGTGGTCGACGGTGCTGCGCGCATCGTCTTTGGCGACGTCCTGGGTGACGTGCTCCCCCCGCGGATAACCGGCGGATAGCAGCGAGTCGGCGAGTTCGTCTGCCACCGCCAGTGATTCGACGGTGATCTGGATGTCGATGACGTCCTTGGCTCCGAAATCGGGATAGCCCGGCACCGCCGTTGAACCGATATGGTCCACTCGCAGCGCCCGGTGGCCACACGCCGTCCTGAGCCGGTTGACGATGCGGCGGGCCTGGTCCGGCCAACTCGGATCGACCGGTACCAGCCGTGCCGGGGGGCAGACGATCCGACGCTCGCTGAGGTTGTGGGCGAACGGCAGTATTCGGTTGTACCAAACGTCGCGGGCCCGCTCGACCAAGACGTCCACGCTGCCCGAGTTGTCCAGCCAGACATCGGCGACTTCACGGCGCTGCTCGTCGGTGGCCTGCGCGGCGATCCGGGCCCGGGCGTCCTCTTCTGACATGCCGCGCTGCTCGACCAGCCGTCGCACCCGGTGTTCGGCGTCGGCATGCACGATCACCACCAGCGGGAACAGCGGCGCCATCCCCGATTCGACCAGCAGCGGAATATCTTCGACGACAACCACTTCTTCAGATACCGCCGCGATGATCTCGGCGCGGCGGCGGGCCACCAGCGGGTGAACGATCCCGTTGAGTTTCGCCCGCGCCTCGTCATCCCGAAACGCCTTGGCGGCCAACGCCGGTCGATCCAGCGCCCCGCTCGGGAGCAAGATGTCGTCGCCGAAGGCGTTGACCAGTGCCGCAAGCCCCTCGGTGCCCGGCTCGACTACCTCGCGGGCCAGTACATCCCCGTCGACGATGATTCCACCGCACTGCGCGAACGTGGTGGACAGCACCGACTTGCCGGCGCCAATGCCGCCGGTGAGTCCGATGCGCAGCATCGGCGACTAAGCGTTGCCGGCGAGTTTTTCCCGCAGCGCCGCCAGCTGCGCGTCGCTGGCCAGTGACCCACCCGCGGCCTTCTCCGTCGACGCCGGGCTGCCCGAGGGCTGCTCGCCACCGCCGTGTCCGGCCGCCTCGGCCGCGGCGAACTTCTCCATCTGCGCGGTGTGCATCTTGTGCCGCCGCTCGGCCTCGGCGTAGCGAGCTTCCCATTCGGTGCGCTGCGCGTCGAAACCTTCCATCCACTCGTTGGTGTCGGGATCGAAGCCCTCGGGGAAAATGTAGTTGCCCTGCTCGTCGTAGCTGTCGGCCATGCCGTACTTCGCCGGGTCGAACTCCTCGGTGTAGTCCTCGTTGGCCTGCTTGAGCGACAAGGAAATCCGGCGGCGCTCCAGGTCGATGTCGATGACCTTGACCATCGCGTCGTCGCCGACGGCAACCACCTGGTCGGGCACCTCGACGTGGCGCTCGGCCAGCTCGGAAATGTGCACCAGGCCTTCGATGCCCTCCTCGACGCGGACGAACGCGCCGAACGGCACCAGCTTGGTGACCTTGCCCGGCACGATCTGCCCGATCGCATGGGTGCGCGCGAAGTGGCGCCACGGGTCTTCCTGAGTTGCCTTCAGCGACAACGAAACCCGCTCGCGGTCCATATCCACGTCGAGCACCTCGACGGTGACCTCGTCGCCCACCTGAACCACCTCGGACGGGTGGTCGATGTGCTTCCAAGACAACTCGGAGACGTGCACCAGACCGTCCACACCGCCGAGATCGACGAAGGCGCCGAAATTGACGATCGAGGAGACCACGCCCTTGCGGATGGTGCCCTTCTGCAGGTTGTTGAGGAACTCGCTGCGCACCTCAGACTGAGTCTGCTCCAGCCAGGCCCGCCGCGACAGGACCACGTTGTTGCGGTTCTTGTCCAGCTCAATAATCTTGGCTTCGATCTCCTTGCCGATGTACGGCTGTAGGTCGCGGACCCGGCGCATCTCCACCAGCGAGGCGGGCAGGAAGCCGCGCAACCCGATGTCGAGGATCAGGCCGCCCTTGACCACCTCGATGACGGTGCCCTTGACGGCCTCGTCCTTCTCCTTGAGCGCCTCGATGGTGCCCCAGGCGCGCTCATATTGGGCGCGCTTCTTCGACAGGATCAGCCGGCCCTCTTTGTCCTCCTTGGTGAGCACCAGGGCCTCGACCTTGTCGCCGACGGAAACGACCTCGTTGGGGTCGACGTCGTGCTTGATGGAGAGTTCGCGGGCGGGGATGACCCCTTCAGTCTTGTAGCCGATGTCGAGGAGCACCTCGTCCCGGTCCACTTTGACGATGGTGCCTTCGACGATGTCGCCATCGTTGAAGTACTTGATCGTTTTGTCTATTGCTGCGAGAAAGTCCTCGGAGGAGCCAATGTCGTTGACGGCTACTTGCGGCGAGGTGACGGCGGGACTCGGCATATTGTTGGGTTGCTCCGGACAGGGTCGGTCGTAGGGACTGGGACGTTGAATTGTTGATATGACCCGCCATCGAGCACCGACGGGCATCTGTCGAGGCTACTCGACTGTGTACATGCTGGACAAACCGCACCATCCGTCGCGCCCGCACTAGCCAGGGGGCATCTGTTGCCGTCGTGCTGTCGATGGTCCTCGGGCTTTACATCGAGTCGCTGATCAGCCGCGGTGAGACCGTGTCGGTCAGCTAAGCGTCGGTCACGATCGGCGCCGCTGGGTCGAATAAGCCACAAAGGGCCTATTACCTGCTGCTGATGCTGACCGGCCACCGCCGCAATGAGCTCAACTTGCTCACCCACTGAACTGATCCGAGCCGACCTGGTCGGTGCGGTTTCGCCTCGCTGGAGAACACGCAACGCTGGCCACGTGTTGATCGGCTACCTGAGTGCGGTCGCCATGCACGCGCTGTGGATCTGGAGGGCCGCAAACACGCCCTGGGCTGCTGGATTCAAGACTCTGAAGGGGCGAAGTTTTGGCAGAAGGTGGTCATCGATCTGCGCAACCGTGGAGTGCGTGACATCTTGATCGCCTGCTGCGACGGACTGACTGGTCTGCCCGATGCCATCCGCTCGATTTATCCCGATACCGTGGTGCAGACCTGTCTGGTGCATGTCATCCGCAATGCGATGCGGTTCGTTTCATACCAAGACCGGCGAAAGGTCGCCTCATCCATGCGTGCGATTTACAGCGCGCCGGCCGTGGATGCCACCGAGCTGGCACTCAAGGAATTCCAGACCGTCTACGGCCAACGGTACCCCGGGGCGATCGACGTGTGGCACAACGCCTGGCCGGAATTTGTGTCATTCCTGGATTACCCGGTCGAATTGCGCAAGATCGTCTACACCACCAATGCGATCGAGTCGATCAACTTCCAGCTGCGCAAGATCACCAAGAACCGCGGCCATTTCCCTGACAAGGACGCCGCGATGAAGTTGCTGTATCTCGGGCTGCGCAATATCTCTAGCAAGGAGGAGGTTATTCGGGTAGTGGAACGCCCAACTGGACCGCGGCGTTGAACACACTGGCCCGGCTCTTCCCAGGCCGAATTCCGTTGTGTTAGAATACAACTCGTAGTCCAGTCACCTCTGACTTACACAAAATTCGTGACAGGCTCACAGATCCCGGTACACATCGCCGAGAAAACGGGTGTCCACGCCAGCGAACGGATACAACGGCTCACCCGTCGCGCTCTGCTGCCACCAGAACTCCAGCAACGCCCGCGCTGCATCACCGGACGGTCAGACCAGGTGCAGGGGTGAATACTCGTCCACCAATCCCCTTGTCGCGGTGAACTTCCCGAAGTGCGCGATGATGTGGTGCAGCCATTCGCGGTCGGTGTGCTCAGGATGCTGCTGAAAGTGTAGGAACGTCGCGCATCCAGCGCGAGGCCGCGTTCGTCAGCGGTGACACCGCCGAACCAGCGGGGCGTCACCAGCGCATTGTCCTCGCAGTGGCGCGCGAGCACCGTCATCAGCACCCACGCCACCGTCGCGTGGGTGACCCGGTCGTTGCGCCACTGCTGCCACGACGCCGCGGTGCGCTGCGCTGCGCCGCGACCGCCGTTTCGTAGTCCATTTCCATACCTCAAGTACACCCGGCTGGCACAGGTCGTGGTCGTCGCCGTCGACCCGCGCCCGCAAGTCGGCTTCGAGCCCAGACACTTGCCGACGCAGCGCGGCCACCAGATCCGCTGCGGTCCAACTCACTTTCCGCGCTCTTCGATCGTCACTGGCGAGCGCCTGCCGGCTTGCCACTCACACCTTCCCCCTTATTCGGTCTCACGCGGATGCCCGGGCCCCGCGTGGCGCAGCCATAACGTGTGCTTCTCGACATCGACGAGGTACCAGAGCCTTCCGCCGCCGGTCACCTCGTACTGCCACTGCTCCATCTCCACCCCACCGTGCGCGGCCGACGCCAGCCGACCCTTGAGCCGGTGATGCCGCGGCGTTGGCGCCGGACTTTCCGGACGGCCGCGCAGCTCATTCCACGCAACCTCGGTGTTCGCTGCGGCTTGCTGGCATAACGACTCCCATCCCTTGACCGCCTCGCTGGTCGCGAACCGCAACTCCCACTGCCCCCGCGTGGCCGGCGGTGCGACCCGATCTCCCCGTTTCGGACTCACTCAGGCGCCGGGCACCCTTCCGTAATCGGCGTCGCTCGGCGCGGTCAGGACCGCCGCCAACTCCGGATCGGCGAGCACCTCCGCGGTGTGTCGCCAACTCTCGATCAGCTGAGCCACCGGCGCCGGGTTGTCGATTGAATCCGCGGCGCGCATCGTCGCCACTAACTCGTCGACGAACTCGTGGATTTCCGCACGCGACAAGAACGCCACCCACGGGAACGCCTCCGGCAACGCCTCGGTCACCAGGTCACGTGCCCCGCGGTCGTGCCGCATCATCGCCACGAACAGCCGAGAGGTCGCCGACGCCGCCTCCCGCTCCTGGGCCGCCCGCGAGGCGGTAGTCAGGACCAGATCCTCGGCGTCGCGCCGGCGCACCCGCAGCGGCCGTCCCGCCGAACTGCGCAGCCAACGCTCGATGGTCGCCTTGCCCTTCAACTGCAGATCGGAAAACGACACCTCGTCCATGACATTAAAATTACTTCTAAAGTCGCCCCCATGTCGAGATCGCTGGTGTGTGTTCGGCTGCGTTGTCATGTGTGGACGGCATCCGCCGCGGCTCGCCAAAGTAAGAACTGCGCGGGCGAGCCCAGATCTTAGTGCGCCGCCGCATCCCAGCTGCGCCCGAAGCCCACCGACACCTCCAGCGGAACATCCAGCGGGTAGGCGCCGCCCATCTTCTCGCGCACCAGCGCCTCGACGCGCTCGCGCTCACCCGGTGCGATCTCGAACAGCAATTCGTCGTGGACCTGCAGCAGCATGCGCGACGCCAGGCCGGCCTCGGTGAGCGCCTTGTCGACCTCGATCATCGCCACCTTGATGATGTCGGCCGCGCTGCCCTGGATCGGCGCGTTGAGCGCCGCCCGCTCGGCGGCCTCACGCACCTGGCGATTGCTGCTGTCCAGCTCGGGCAGATAGCGCCGGCGCCCCAACACGGTGGAGGTGTAGCCGTCCTTGCGAGCCTGCTCGACCACGGCCATCAGGTAGTCACGCACCCCGCCGAATCGGGCGAAGTATTGGTCCATCTGGACCTTCGCCTCTTCGGTGGAGATCTTCAACTGAGTGGACAGCCCATAGGCACTCAACCCGTAGGCCAGGCCGTACGACATCGCCTTGACTCGGCGGCGCAACTCGCCGGTCACTTCCTCGATCGGCACGCCGAACGCCCTTGACGCCACGAACGAATGCAGATCCTCGCCGGTGTTGAAGGCTTCGATGAGGCCGGCGTCGCGGGACAGATGCGCCATGATCCGCATCTCGATCTGGCTGTAGTCGGCGGTCATCAGCTCGCTGTAGCCGGCGCCCACCACGAAAGCGTCGCGGATCTGACGACCGGCATCGGTGCGGATCGGGATGTTCTGCAGGTTCGGCTCGGTAGACGAAAGCCGGCCGGTGGCCGCGATCGTCTGGTTGAACGTGGTGTGAATGCGGCCGTCGGCGGCCACCGAGTTCAACAACCCGTCGACGGTCACCTTCAATCGGGTGACGTCGCGGTGCGCCAGCAGATGCTGCAGGAACGGGTGCCCGGTCTTGTCAAAAAGACCCTGCAGCGCGTCGGCATCGGTGGTGTAGCCGGTCTTGGTCCGTTTGGTCTTCGGCATGCCGAGTTCGTCGAACAGCACCACCTGCAGCTGCTTGGGCGAGCCGAGGTTGATCTGCTTGCCGATGACGGCGTACGCGGCCTCGGCGGCGTCGCGGATCTGGTCGGCGAACTGGCTTTGCAGTTCGGCCAGCATCGGCATGTCGACGGCGATCCCGGCACGCTCTATGTCCGCCAGCACCCGCTGCACCGGCAGTTCCATCTCGGCCAGCAAGGCCGTGGAGTCGATGCGGGCCAGCTCGGCGTCCAGCGCTTCGGCCAGATCCACCACGGCACGAGCCCGCAAGATCGTGGTTTGGACGGCCTGGTCGTCCACTCCCTCGATGTCGTCGAGCAGTGAAAGCTGTTGCTGCTCAGGGGTTTCCGCCCGCAGCTCACGACGCAGGTAGCGCAGCGAGAGATCGTCGAGGGTGAAGCTGCGCTGCCCCGGCCGTACCAGGTAGGCCGCCAGCGCGGTGTCAGAGGTGACGCCGTCCAGAGTCCAGCCGCGGCCGCTGAGGTCGTGGATGGCCATCTTGGCCTCATGCAGCGCTTTGGGTTTGGCGGGGTCGGCCAGCCAGGCCGCCAGCGCGGCGTCGTCGTCGGGCGTCACGGTCGCGGTCTCGACGTAGCCACCCTCCCCGTCGGCGGCGGCGATCCCCAGGGCGGTGGCGTCGCCGCCGTGAGGCAGATGTGTGCCCACCACCGTCAGGCCGGAGCGGCGCCCGTCGCTGGCGTGCTCGGCCAGCCACTTCGCCACCGTGCCGGGCTCCAGCGCCCCGCCGCGAACGTCGAACCCCTCCTCGACCTCGGGTTCGGCGGCGACCAGGGTGTCGAACAGCCGGTCGCGCAGCACCCGGAATTCGAGATCGTCGAAAAGCCGGTGAATGTGGTCGCGGTCCCAGGGCTGCAGCCGTAACGTGTCCGGGGTTTGGGCCAGCGGCACGTCGCGGACCAGGTCGGTGAGTTCGCGGTTGCGCACCACGCTGGCCAGATTGGCGCGCAGCGCGTCGCCGACCTTGCCGCGCACCGAGTCGACGTTGTCGACCAGCCCCTGCAGGGAGCCGTATTCGGCGATCCACTTGGTCGCGGTCTTCTCCCCCACCCCGGGAATGCCGGGCAGGTTGTCGCTGGGGTCGCCGCGCAGCGCGGCGAAGTCCGGATACTGCGCCGGGGTGAGCCCGTACTTCTCGACCACGGCCTCGGGGGTGAAGCGAGTCAGTTCGCTGACGCCTTTGCGCGGATAGAGCACCGTCACGTCGTCGCTGACCAGCTGCAAGGAGTCGCGGTCGCCGGTGACGACCAGCACCCGATACCCTTCCTTCTCGGCCTGGGAAGCCAACGTCGCGATGATGTCGTCGGCTTCGAAACCCGGTTCGGCGAGCACCGTGATGCCCAGCGCTCCCAGTACCTCCTTGGTGATGTCGATCTGCCCGTGGAATTCGTCGGGCGTCGATGACCGGTTGGCCTTGTACTCCGGGTAACGCTCGGAGCGGAAGGTCTGCCGGGACACGTCGAAGGCCGCGGCGATGTGCGTCGGGGCCTCGTCGCGAAGCAGGTTGATCAGCATGGCGGTGAAGCCGTAGACCGCGTTGGTGGTCAGGCCGCCGCGGGTCTTGAAGTTCTCCACGGGCAGTGCGTAGAACGCCCGAAATGCCAGCGAGTTGCCATCCAGCAACATCAACGTCGGCTTGGCCTGATCCTCACTGGCGGTGCTCACGGATCACACTCTATGCACCTGGTCCGACGCGGTATGCGGCGCCGGAACTGCAACACGTTTCAGTTTTGTGCATCCGCTCGGTAGGCTGGGCCGGTGCCCGAGGTCACCAGCCAAGCACCGGCCATTGACGGGTGGTTCACCACCGACGAGGCCGGCAACCCGCATCTGACCGGCAGCAAGTGCCCGCAGTGCGGCACCTACGTCTTCCCGCCGCGAGACAACAACTGCCCCAACCCGGCCTGCGAGTCCGACACGCTAGAGTCCGTCGCGTTGTCTCGGCGCGGAAAGCTCTGGAGCTACACCGAAAATCGTTATGCCCCACCGCCGCCCTATCCCTCCCCCGACCCCTTCGAGCCGTTCGCCGTCGCCGCGGTGGAGCTGGCCGACGAGGGGCTGATCGTGCTGGGCAAGGTGGTCGAGGGCACACTGGCCGCCGACTTGAAAGTGGGCATGGAGATGGAGCTGACCACCATGCCGCTGTTCACCGACGACGACGGTGTGCAACGCATCGTCTACGCGTGGAGGATCGCCCAGACATGAGCACGCCCGAACCGCTGTACATCCTCGGCGCCGGAATGCACCCGTGGGGCAAGTGGGGCACCGACTTCACCGAGTACGGGGTGGTAGCCGCGCGGGCCGCGCTGCGCGACGCCGGCCTCGACTGGCGTCAGATCCAATTGGTGGCCGGGGCCGACACCATCCGCAACGGCTACCCGGGCTTTGTCGCCGGCGCCACGTTCGCCCAGAAGCTGGGCTGGAACGGCGTGCCGGTCAGCTCCAGCTACGCCGCGTGCGCCAGCGGCTCCCAGGCACTGCAAAGCGCCCGGGCCCAGATCCTGGCCGGTTTCTGCGATGTGGCGCTGGTGATCGGCGCCGACACCACGCCGAAAGGCTTTTTCGCCCCGGTGGGCGGCGAACGCAAGAATGATCCCGACTGGCAGCGGTTCCACCTCATCGGGGCCACCAACCCGGTGTACTTCGCGCTGCTGGCGCGGCGACGGATGGACCTCTACGGAGCCACGCACGAGGACTTCGCCCAGGTGAAGGTCAAGAACTCCCGGCATGGCCTGCACAACCCGAACGCCCGGTTCCGCAAGGAGACATCGATCGACGACGTGCTGGCCAGCCCGGTGGTCGCTGATCCGCTGCGCCTGCTGGACATCTGCGCCACCTCCGACGGCGCCGCGGCGCTGATCGTGGCCAGCGCGAAGTTCGCCCGCGCGCATCTCGGCTCGCTGGAGGGGGTGCCGTCGGTGCGCGCGGTCAGCACCGTCACCCCGCGCTACCCACAGCATTTGCCCGAATTGCCCGATATCGCAACGGATTCCACCGCGGCGGTACCCGCGCCGGACCGGGTGTTCAAGGATCAGATCCTGGACGCGGCCTACGCGGAGGCCGGCATCGGGCCCGAGGACCTGAGCCTGGCCGAGGTCTACGACCTGTCCACCGCGCTGGAACTCGACTGGTACGAGCATCTGGGACTGTGCGCCAAAGGCGAAGCCGAGTCGCTGCTGCGCAGCGGCGCGACCACCATCGGCGGCAGGGTCCCGGTCAACCCCTCGGGCGGCCTGGCGTGCTTCGGCGAGGCGATCCCCGCGCAGGCGATCGCCCAGGTGTGCGAGCTGACCTGGCAGCTGCGTGGTCAGGCGACCGGCCGGCAGGTGCCGAACGCCAAGGTGGGCGTCACCGCGAACCAGGGTCTGTTCGGCCACGGCTCGTCGGTGATCGTGGCGCGTTAGACGCTGCCGGGCAGACACAGAATCGCACTCCGCTGCGCGGATCGGTGCGATTCTGTGTCTGCTCGCCGGAAGGCGGCTGCCGCACGGCGGCTACTTGGCAGACGTGTCCAGGGTTTCCAGGACGACTTCGGCCACCCGCTTCATGGTGGTCCGCCGATCCATGGCGGCGCGCTGGATCCACTTGAACGCCTCCGGCTCGGTCATGCCCTGCTTGGCCTGCAGCAGACCTTTGGCACGTTCGACGAGCTTGCGCGTTTCCAGACGGTCGGACAGCGCCGCCACTTCTTGTTCCAGCGCGGTGATCTCGCTGAACCGGCTGACAGCCAACTCAATGGCCGGGATCAGGTCGCTGGCAGTGAAGGGCTTCACCAGATAGGCCATGGCCCCCGCGTCGCGTGCGCGTTCCACGAGATCGCGCTGGCTGAACGCGGTGAGCACCACGATCGGCGCGATGCGCTTACTGGCGATCTCCGACGCCGCGTCGATCCCGTCGCGGCGCGGCATCTTCACGTCCATGATCACCAGATCGGGCTTGTGCCGCTCGGCCAGTTCGACGGCTTCCTGGCCGTCGCCGGCCTCTCCGACTATGTCGTACCCCTCCTCTCGCAGCATCTCGGCGAGGTCCATTCGGATGAGCGCTTCGTCTTCCGCGATCAAGACACGGTGTGGCTTTGCGGCATCGGCGTCGTTGGTGGGGCCGGTCATGACGGACATTGTGGCGTGAGCGGCTGAGACGGGAAACCTTGGGGGGCGGTGAGTCGGGATGACGGCATCAATCCGCTATGGTTGGAGGCTGCTCTGAGGTGGAAAGCCGAAGCGGAACAACCTCAGCCCTCGTATCCCAACTGGCAGAGGAAACGGACTCAAAACCCGTCCAGTGTGGGTTCGAATCCCACCGAGGGCACTCCGGGATCATGCTGCACACCATTGGCCACGGCGCCAAGACGGCCGGGCAACTCACCGACGCGCTGCGCCGGCACGACATCAAGCTGCTGGTCGATGTCCGCAGTTTCCCCGGCTCGCGTCGCAACCCCGACGTCTCCAAACAAGTGATGCCCGATTGGCTGGGCGCCGCCGGGATCGGCTACCGGCACGAACCTGATCTCGGTGGCCGCCGCAAACCGCCCGCGAGCCCGGTACCGCGTGATCTCTGGTGGGAAAACCCGGCGTTTGCGAATTACGCGGCGCACACCCGTACACCCGGCTTTCGCGCGGCATACCAGCGGCTGCTACGGGATGCCGACACCTGCAACGTGGCGGTGATGTGTGGGGAACCGACGTGGTGGCGCTGTCACCGGCGCGGATTGGCTCACCCATGACATCGCCGAGGGGTCCTGAGTCTTGGCAGGTGGCCGACAATATCGAGCCCAACGGTTACGCTTTTGATCGTGGCGGCTAAGAAACGCGGTGCCTCACGGAAACTATCCGAGGGCTCATCCCGCCACGACTGCGTCACGGTGGTGCGCGAGCAAACCCGCGAGTTCGACCAGCATTATGCCCGCAGTGCGGCGCGCCGGGCCCGGCTGCTCAGTATCGCGGCCTGGCTGGCCGTGATGGTCAGTGCGAGCTTCGTGCTGATGCAATTTCTGACCGATGCCTGGGTCTGGCCGCTGAGTTGGATCAACATCGCCGCGGCCGTGGTCTTCGCGATCGTCCCGATGCTGCACCGCTTCGGTGAATTGGTGGCAGCGCTGACCTTTATCGGAGCCGCCTATGTTGCCGTCTTCGCCAGCTGCTGGAGCGTCGGCACCGGGTCCGGTGCGCAGTTCTTCTTTCTCGTCGGCGCCTGCCTGGTGGTGCTGGTGCTGGGCATTGAACACATCGTGCTGGCCAGCGGACTGGCGGCCCTTGCCACCGTGTTGATCATCGCGGTGGAATTCCTGGTCCCCCGCAACACCGGAATTCAGCCCGCCTGGGCTCAGTCGGTGGGCTTCGTCGTCACCACGGTCTCGGCCTGCGTCGTGGTGGTCGTGTCGGTCTGGTTTGCCCTGCGGGACACCGCGCGCGCCGAAGCGATCATGGAAGCCCAATACGACCGCTCCGAGGCCCTGCTGGCCAACATGTTGCCGGCCAGCATCGCCGAACGGCTCAAGCATCCCGAGCGAGACGTCATCGCCGACAAATACGACGAGGCCTCGGTGCTGTTCGCCGACATCGTCGGTTTCACCGAGCGGGCCAGCAGCGCCGCGCCGGCCGACCTCGTCCGATTCCTGGACCGGTTGTACAGCGCTTTCGACCCATTGGTGGACAAGCATGGACTGGAAAAGATCAAGGTCAGTGGCGACTGCTACATGGTTGTCAGCGGCGTGCCACGGCCTCGGCCCGACCATGTGCAGGCACTCGCCGACTTTGCACTCGACATGGTCGGCGTCGCAGCCGGATTGACGGACCCACAAGGCGGCCCGGTACCACTGCGGGTCGGCCTGGCCACGGGTCCGGTGGTCGCCGGCGTGGTGGGTTCGCGCCGCTTTTTCTACGACGTATGGGGCGACGCGGTCAATGTCGCGTCGCGGATGGAGTCCACCGACTCGGTGGGCAAGATCCAAGTGCCGGATGAGGTCTACCAGCGCTTGAAGGACGACTTCGTGCTGCAGGAGCGCGGACACATCAACGTCAAGGGCAAAGGCGTCATGCGCACCTGGTATCTGCTCGGCCGCAGGCCGGCGGAGCAGCCGGCCGATGCGCCTGCCGAGGAGCCAAGCACCGCCGGCGTCTGACACCTCAACGCAACCGGGCGGGCACCGGCGGTTCACCACTATGCCAAAACCCGTCACATGCGTCACACTGGTGCCATGCAAACCGCACCCGTCTCGGGCCCCGTCCCCCGCTTGTTGCCGCATCTGTGGAAGTCAACGCTGTTATCGGGACTCCTGTCGCTGATCCTCGGCGTCCTGATCCTGGTCTGGCCAGGGAAATCGGTCCTGGTGGCCGCCGTCGCGTTCGGCGTCTACCTCGTCGTGACCGGCATCGCGCAGGTCGTCCTCGCGTTCAGCCTGCACGTTTCGGCCGGCAGCCGGATCCTGGCGTTCATCAGCGGCGCGGCCTCGCTGATCCTGGCCGTACTGGCGTTCCGCCATTTCGGCAACGCGGTCCTGTTGCTGGCCATTTGGATCGGTATCGGGTTCATCTTCCGCGGCGTCGCCACAACCGTGTCCGCGATCAACGATCCGACCCTGCCGGGACGGGGATGGCAGATCTTCGTCGGGGTTATCAGCCTGATCGCCGGCGTCGTGGTGTTGGCCGCGCCGTTCGAGTCGATCATCACCTTGGCCATCGTCGTGGGTGTGTGGCTGGTCATTATCGGCGCCTGCGAGATCGTGTCGGCGTTCGGCATCCGTAAGGCGGCTAAAGCACTGGGGCTATAAGTTCTCCGATAAGCGTCACTCGCGTCAACGCCGACGCATCTACTACACTTCGTCGTAGCCCGCTGTAAGGCCTGCACCCCCGGGAGATGACAGATGAATGTCGTCGATATTTCGCGCTGGCAGTTCGGTATCACTACCGTCTACCACTTCATCTTCGTGCCCCTCACCATCGGCCTGGCCCCGCTTCTTGCCGTGATGCAAACGGTGTGGGTGGTCACCGGCAACCCGGCCTGGTATCGGCTGACCAAGTTCTTCGGGAAGTTGTTCTTGATCAACTTCGCCATCGGCGTAGCGACCGGGATCGTGCAGGAGTTTCAGTTCGGCATGAACTGGAGCGAGTATTCGCGATTCGTCGGCGACATCTTCGGCGCACCGCTGGCGATGGAGGGCCTGATGGCCTTCTTCTTCGAATCGACGTTCCTTGGGCTGTGGATCTTCGGTTGGAGCAGGCTGCCCCGGCTGGTCCACCTGGCCTGCATCTGGATCGTCGCGATCGCGGTCAACGTCTCGGCATTCTTCATCATCTCGGCGAACTCGTTCATGCAGCATCCGGTCGGGGCGCACTACAACCCTGCGACCAAACGCGCAGAGCTGAACAGCATTACCGCGCTTCTCACCAATAACACTGCGATAGCGGCGTTTTCACACACCGTTACGGGATCGTTGCTGACCGCGGGAACCTTCGTCGCCGCCGTCAGCGCATGGTGGCTGGTGCGTTCGAACACCGCCCCCGTTGCGCCCGGCACCCGCGCCATGTATCGCCCGGCGACCATCCTGGGCTGTTGGGTTGCGCTGATCGCCACCGTCGGCTTGTTCTTCACCGGTGACCACCAGGGCAAGCTGATGTTTACGCAGCAACCGATGAAAATGGCGTCCGCGGAATCGCTCTGCGACACCCAGACCGATCCGGACTTTTCCATCCTGACGGTCGGCCGGCAAAACAATTGCGACAGCCTCACCCGGGTCCTCGAGGTGCCCTACGTGTTGCCGTACCTTGCCCAGGGCCACACCACCGGTGTCACATTGCAAGGTGTCCGCGATTTGCAGCAGGACTACAACCAACGATTCGGCCCGAATGATTACCGGCCCAATCTATTCGTCACCTACTGGTCATTTCGCGCGATGATCGGGTTTCTCGCGATTCCGGTCCTGTTCGCGTTGCTGGCCCTGTGGCTGACCCGTGGCGGACGGATCCCGGGTCGGCGGTGGTTTGCCTGGTTTGCGCTGTTCACGATTCCCGCGCCGTTCCTGGCCAACATGTTCGGATGGGTGTTCACCGAGATGGGCCGTCAGCCCTGGATCGTGGCTCCCAACCCGACCGGTGACCAGCAGGTTCGACTCACCGTCGGAACCGCTGTCTCGAGCCACCCATTCGGCGTGGTCGTCACCTCATTGGCGACGTTTACGCTCGTCTACGCGGTGCTCGCGGTCATCTGGTTCTGGCTGCTCAAACGCTATGTCGCCGAAGGTCCGCAGGAGCACGACGCGGAGCCGGCGGCGCCTCCGGCTCCCGGCAGCGACGAGGTGGCACCGCTGTCGTTCGCTTACTGAGAGCCACTGATGCTTTCTGAGAGCCACTGACCCAGAAGGGAGATGACCGGTGGGGCTCCAACAATTGTGGTTCGCTGTCATCGGGGTGCTGTTCCTCGGTTTCTTGGTTCTCGAGGGATTCGACTTCGGTGTCGGCATGCTGATGGAGCCGCTGGCTCGGGTGGCCCCGGGCGATGCTGAAATCCAACGGCGAGCCGTACTGAACACCATCGGCCCGGTCTGGGACGGTAACGAGGTCTGGTTGCTCACCGCCGGCGCGGGAATGTTCGCGGCGTTTCCCGGCTGGTATGCAACCGTATTTTCGGCGTTGTATTTACCGCTGCTGGCCATCTTGTTCGGCATGATCCTGCGTGCGGTGGCCATCGAATGGCGGGGCAAGGTCGATGACACCAAATGGCGAGCCTGGGCCGATTTCGGTATTGCCGCGGGGTCTTGGCTGCCCGCAGTGCTGTGGGGCGTCGCGTTCGCCATCCTGGTGCGCGGACTCCCGGTCGACAGCAATGCTCACCTGCATCTGGCCATCGGCGATGTGCTCAACGCCTATACGCTGCTGGGCGGTCTGGCCACCGCCGGGTTGTTCCTGCAGTACGGTGCGGTGTTCATCGCCTTGAAAACCGCCGGGCCGATCCGCGACAGCGCCTACCGGATCGCGGTGTGGCTCGCTCTTGCAGCGACGGTCCTGGTTGGCGGATTCGGAGTGTGGACCCAGCTGGCGTATGGCAAGCAATGGACCTGGGCGGCGCTGGGCGTGGCGGTGATCGCCCAGGTGGCGGCCGTACTGCTGGTATGGCGGCGCGCATCCGACGGGTTTGCGTTCCTGAGCACGCTTGTGGTCGTCGCGGCCGTCGTGGTCTTGTTGTTCGGCGTGCTGTACCCGAACCTGGTGCCGTCGACGCTGAACGAGCAGTGGAACGTCACGATCTACAACGCCTCGTCGACGCCGTACACCCTGAAGATCATGACCTGGGTGACGGCCATCTTCGCGCCGCTGACGGTGGTGTACCAGGCCTGGACGTATTGGGTTTTCCGGCAACGCATTTCGGCTGAGCGGATACCTCCGTCCATCGGTCTGGCGAGGCGCCCGTCCTGAGCGCGACGGACAGGTCGGCCCGGGCGCCGCTGGATCCGCGGCTGTGGCGGGCATCGTCGGCCCTGCGCCGCTACCTGATCGCCGCGGTGGCGTGTGGAGTGGCGATATCCGGCTGCGCGATCGGCTCGGCGGTGGTCCTGGCGAACATCGTCGCGCGGGTCGTGGCCGATCCCTCGACGCGACACCTAGGCTGCTGGCTGGGACCGCTGGCAATATTGTTGGCGCTGTGGACAATTCGCGCCGCGACGCACTGGCTGCAGACACGTCTTGGGCAGCGGGGAGCCAGCGCGGTGATCGCGGATCTCAGCGGTCAGGTGCTGACGGCGGTAACCGGGCGCCAGCCCAGGCAGGTGGCGGCACAGCGTGATGCCGCCGCGGTGCTGGTCACTCGCGGACTGGACGGTTTGCGTCCCTACTTCACCGGTTACCTGCCCACCTTGTTGCTTGCGGTGATTCTGACACCGGGTACCGTCGCGGTCATCGCGGCTTATGACGCGAAATCGACGGCGATCGTGGTGATCACGCTGCCCCTGATTCCGATCTTCATGGTGTTGATCGGGATGGCGACGGCCGACAGGTCGGCAGCCGCGCTGGCCGCGATGGGCACGCTGCAGGCCCGGCTGCTGGACCTGATCGCCGGCATCCCCACCCTGCGGGCGCTGGGCCGCGCAGTGGGACCGGAGCAGCGTATCGCAGAACTCGATGCCGCGCACCGCCGTTCGGCGATGGCCACGCTGCGGGTCGCCTTCCTGTCAGCGTTGGTGCTCGAATTGCTGGCCACGCTGGGCGTGGCCCTGGTCGCGGTCAGCATCGGTCTTCGCCTGGTGTTCGGCCAGATGAGCCTGGCCACCGGGTTGACGGTACTGCTGCTGGCGCCCGACGTGTACTGGCCGCTGCGGCGCATCGGTATGGAATTTCATGCCGCCCAAGACGGCAGAGCCGCGGCCGGCCAGGCTTTCGCGCTTATCGGCGAACCGGCGTCCACGACGGCGGGCACCCGCACGGTGGCGGCCCGCGCAGCTCTGATCCGCATCGAAAACCTCAGCGTGGCAAGCAGAGACGGCCGCTCACCGGATGACCTGACCGCGGTGCTCGAACCCGGCCGGGTGACGGTGCTGACCGGGCGAAACGGCGCGGGCAAGAGCACCGCCCTGCAGGTGATCGGCGGCCTCACCGTGCCGTCGGCGGGACGAGTCACCGTCGCCGGAATCGACGTCGGCGAATTGGACCCCGCCGACTGGTGGCGGCAGCTGTCCTGGCTGCCGCAACATCCGGTGCTGGTTCCGGGAACGGTCCGTGACAACCTGGTCCTGCTCGGTGATCTGGACGACCTTGAGAGTGCTTGCACGGCAGCAGGATTCGACACCGTGCTGGCAGAGCTGCCAGACGGATTGGACACCGTGCTCGGCCGCGGCGGCGTCGGCTTGTCGCTGGGGCAGCGGCAGCGCCTCGGACTGGCCCGCGCCCTCGGATCAACCGCCCCGGTGCTGCTGCTCGACGAACCGACCGCGCACCTGGACGCCGCCACCGAGAGCCGGGTATTGCGGGCCCTCGTCGAACGGGCCCGCCAGGGTGCGACGGTGGTGGTCGTCGGCCACCGGGCACCCGTGGTGGCCATCGGTGACCGGGTCGTCGAGGTCACCGCCGGCAGCGAGGTCGGCTATGCCCCGGTCTGATCCGCTACCGGCCGGTTATGACCTGCTGCGTCCGCGACTGGGGCGCGTCCTGGCCGCGATTGTTCTGGCGGCGTTGTCGCTGGGCAGCGGCCTGGCCTTGGCCGGCGTTTCGGCATGGTTGATCACCCGCGCCTGGCAGATGCCGCCCGTGCTGGACTTGTCCGTCGCGGTAGTCGCGGTGCGGACGTTCGCGATTTCGCGCGGGATTCTGCACTATTGCGGGCGACTTGCCACCCACGACACCGCGCTGCGCGCGGCCGGCGCCGCCCGCGCCCGGATCTACCACCGGCTGGCCGTGGGGCCGCCGGCGGCGGCGGTCCGGCTGCACAGCGGCGAGGTGGTGGCGAGAGTCGGTGCCGACGTCGACACCTTGGCCGACATGCTGGTCCGTGCGGTGGTACCGATCGGCGTCGCCGCATTACTGGCGCTGGCCGCGACCACGGCCGTTGCGGTCATCTCGGCGCCCGCCGCAGCGGTCCTGGCGATCTGCCTGCTGGTGGCCGGGGTTGTCGCGCCCTGGCTTGCCGGCAGAGCCGCCGTGCACCACGAAGCACTGGCCCGGCGGCATCATGGCGGACGCGACACGTCGGCCATGGTCGCACTCGAGCATGCACCCGAGCTCCGGGTCGCCGGAGTCCTCACCGACGTCATTGCCGAATCCCAGCGGCAACAACGTGCTTGGGGTAACGCTCTTGACGCCGCGGCCAGGCCGGCGGCGATCGCCGAAGCGATACCGACCGCGGCGATCGGGATCAGCGTGTTGGGTGCGGTGGTGGCGGCGATCGGCATGGCTCCCACGGTCGCGCCGACGACGCTGGCCGTGTTGATGTTGTTGCCGTTGTCGGCCTTCGAGGCGACGACCGCACTGCCGGCGGCCGCGGTCGGTTTGACCCGGTCACGCATCGCGGCACGACGGCTGCTCGACCTGGCTCCGCCCGAGGGCAGCCGCCCGGCCCAGGCCGCGCCGACACCAGCGGGGCCCGCGAACACCGGCCGGCTGTCCGCCGACGTCTGGTGCGGTCACTTTGCGGCGCGGTCGTGCCAGGCGGTGCTCGACCTGCCACCGGGCGCCCGGCTTGCCGTCACCGGCCGCAGCGGCTCCGGCAAGACGACGCTGCTGATGACGCTCGCGGGACTGCTGCCGCCGCTGCGTGGCCGAGTGCTCGTGGACGGAACCGACGTGAGCCGCTTCGGTGAACCCGAACTGCGAAGAGCCGTAACCTTTTTCGCCGAAGACGCACATGTCTTCGCCACCACCGTACGAGATAACTTGCTGGTTGTCCGCGGCAATTGCGGCGATGACGAATTGACCGCCGCCTTGGCGAAGGTCGGCCTCGGCGGCTGGCTGGCCGGCCTGCCCGAGGGCTTGTCGACCGTGTTGATCGATGGCGCGCAAGGACTTTCAGCAGGACAACGCCGACGGCTGCTGCTCGCGCGGGCGGTGCTCTCCCCCGCCCGAATAGTGCTGCTGGACGAGCCAACCGAGCACCTTGACGCGACAGACGCCGAGGCCGTGCTGCGCGATTTGCTGGTGCCCGGCCCCGGACCGATTCTGGGCGACAGAACGGTTGTGGTGGCTACCCACCACCTGCCCGACGACATTGCCTGCGCCCGGCTGCGCGTCGGCTCACCGGCGTGACCCTTCGGGAAGCCCTCGGCGCCGCGGCAGGAACTCCAGCGAGAGCAGCACCAGCAGCAGCGGAACGATCTGGGTCAACGAGACCAGCGCATAGCGCCGTTCGTCCGATGCGTGGAATTTACACAGGTACCGGTACAAGGACTCCAGAGAAATGAACGGGTCAAGCAGATGGATCAGCAGATAGAACAGGCGTTGCGGCCAGCTCCGGTGCGCCGCGTCGAAGATCTCCGGGAACGCCGCGAACGCCAGCGAGAGCCGCTGCGCGCCAGCCTCTTTGGCGGCGGTGATCATGTCGACGCTGAGCCGCTCGTCGATCCCGTTCGGGGCACCACGGCGCCGCCACGGCACGTCGAGGGAGAAATCACTGCCGCCGCCCGCGGTCGTGAATCGGTCGAAGCCCTGCACCCGCCCCGAAGCGTCCCTGGCGATGATCAGCTGAACGCCTGGGTACTTGCCTTCCAGTACGCCGTCCAGGCTCATGCAGAAGCCGCGATCGGTGCGGGCCCCTTTGGGTGACGCCAGCAGCATCTCGGTCAGCTCTGCGCGCTGCTTGTCGTCGAGTTCCTGCTCCGCCACGATCTCGGTGGTGATGCCGGCGTTATGGGTCCGTTTGACGGCCTGACGCAGGTTGCGGAACTTGCGGCCCACCATCGCGAAGTTGGGGACATCGATGACGACGTCTCGCCCGATGGGTACCGCCCGCAGCGACCGTCCCGGCACGGCGGGGTCGGTCCACAGACTCAGCCGTCGCTCGCTGCAGGCCAGCACCGCAATCCGCCAGCCGCGGGCATGACAGGTGGCTGCGAAGTCGGCAATCAGCTCGGGAAACTGCGATTCGTCACCAATCGGGTCCCCGGCGACTACCGCAAAGCCCAGCCGCGTCCGGTATGCCAGCGCCGCGGTGCCGGCCGCGCTGAAGTGGTAGCACTTGCCCGCCTGCATGGCGAACGGCGCCAACGGATCCTCGCTGGTGGCGTTAATCAATGCCCACACCCGGGGTAAGTCACCAGGCCGTGGGTGCGACGACGTCGGCCACATCAACACCAATCCCGATCCGGCGATCAGCATCTCACCGGCCAGGTCGAAGGACAGCACATGCAGGCCCAGCCCCGCGACCAGGAATAGCGCGGCCGCTGCCGCATGCATGGCCGTGACCGGACGCCCGAGGAAGATGCCCCGAGCGATCAATGCCACCGCCGCCAGGATCGTCAGCGACCAACTCAGCCGCCCGGCCGCCTGCCAATCCTCGTGCCGGTAGTTATGCGCGAGCAGCGCAATGAGCCAGCACGCCGCGCAGAACACCGCCAGGGCGCCGACAAGGCGAGCCCTGAGCGAATCGACGTGGACGACGACGCGTTCGCGGGCACGGACCCTCGGCGCGACAACGACCGACGGTTCGTTCACGCTCACCTCCCGCTAACCTGCCCCTGAGCTGCCGGAAGGGCACCCGCTACCAGGAACGGTACGCCTCAGCGTGGCCGGGTTGAGCCGAAACCGGGGGGCGCGGTTGTCCTGCGGTTACCCCACCTGTCTATCGGCGAGCCGCGGGAAAGTATTTCAGGACGCCCTCCTGCACAACGGTCGCGATGAGTCGCCCGCCGCGGTCGAAGAAATGGCCGGTACCCAGCCCGCGTGAATCCGCGGCCACCGGTGACGATGTCGAATAAAGGACCCAGTCGTCGAAGTCGACCTGGCGGTGAAACCACACCGAGTGGTTGGCGGAGGCGGCGAAAATCCGGTCGAAGCCCCACGACAGCCCATGGGTGGTGATCACCGAGTCCAGCACCGTGGTGTCCGAGGAATACAGCATCGTCGCGGTGTGCAGCACCGGGTCGTCGGGCATCGCGCCCAGAGCCTTGAGCCAGACCCGGTTGTAAGGAAGCCGATCGCCCTTCTCCCGCATCACCCAGGACGGGTCATTGGTATAGCGCCACTCGATCGGTTGCAACGCGTTGACGAAGTGCGAGACGGTGTCCTCGTAGCCGCGCAACAGCTCGCCGATCGGTGGCCGGGTGTGCGGCTCGTCCACCGCCGGCGGATCCACGGCGTGCTCGAGCCCGGGACCGCCGGACATGTAGGAGATCATCGCCGACGACAGCAACGTGCCGTCCTGTACCGCGTCGACGCGCCGGTTGGCGAACCGCCGCTCGTCGCGCAACCGCACCACATGGAATTCGATGTCCTTGGTGGTGTCGCCCCCGTTGATGAAATGCACCGAGAGCGCGCTGGGCGGTAGGCCGTCTCGGGTCAGCGTGCGGGTGCTGGCGACGAACGACTGCGCCACCAGCAACCCGCCGAAGGTGCGCATCGGGTTCTTGCTGGGATGAGATCCGATGAACCGGTCGTCGGCGACCCGGTGGAGATCCAGCACCGCCAGCAGTTCGTCAAAGTCGGACAACTAAACGTCGTCCTCACCGATCCGGTGCACGTGGATCAGGTTGGTGGAACCGACCGTGCCCGGAGGCGCACCCGCGACGATCACCACCAGGTCGCCCCGCTTGTAGCGGCCGAGTTCCAGCAGCGACTTGTCGACCTGGCGGATCATGCCGTCGGTGGACTCCATCTTCGGAACGATGAATGTCTCGGTGCCCCAGGTCATCGCGAGCTGGCTGCGCACCTCGGGCCACGCGGTGAAGGCCAGCAGCGGCAGCGGGGTGTGCAGGCGGGCCAGCCGTCGCACCGTGTCGCCGGATTGGGTGAAAGCGACCAGGGCCTTGGCGTCCAGCCGCTCGCCGATGTCGCGGGCGGCATAGGAGATCACGCCCCGCTTGGTGCGCGGCACATGCGTCAACGGCGGAGCCGCCGTCGAATTCTCTTCAACCGCACAGATGATCCGCGACATGGTCCGCACCGCCAAGAGCGGGTACTTGCCGACCGACGTTTCACCGGACAGCATCAGCGCGTCGGCGCCGTCGAGCACGGCATTGGCGACGTCGGAGGCCTCGGCGCGGGTCGGCCGCGAATTCTCGATCATCGAGTCCAGCATCTGAGTCGCCACGATCACCGGCTTGGCGTTCTCTCGCGCCATCTGGATGGCCCGCTTCTGCACCAGCGGAACCTCTTCCAGCGGCAGCTCGACCCCGAGATCACCGCGCGCCACCATGACGGCGTCGAAGGCCAGCACGATGGCCTCGAGGTTGTCGATGGCTTCGGGCTTTTCCAGCTTGGCGATCACCGGGACTCGCCGCCCGATCCGGTCCATCACCTCGTGGACAAGTTCGACATCAGAGGGCGAGCGCACGAAGGAGAGCGCCACCATGTCGATGCCCAGGTTCAGCGCGAACGTGAGATCCTCGATGTCCTTTTCCGACAGCGCGGGCGCGGAAACACTCATGCCGGGCAGCGAGATTCCCTTGTTGTTGCTGACCGGGCCGCCCTCCACGACAGTGCACACCACGTCGTCGCCGTCGACGTGATCGACCACCAGTCCGACTTTGCCGTCGTCGACCAGCACGCGGTCACCGGCTGTCGCGTCCTGAGCCAACCTCTTGTAGGTGGTGGACACCCGGTCGTGGCAGCCGTCGCAGTCTCCGACGGTGATCCGGACCGTTTCACCGTCAGCCCAATAGGTCGGCCCGCCGGCGAAGCGCCCCAACCTGATCTTCGGGCCTTGTAGGTCGGCAAGCAGGCCGACGGCGCGCCCGGTGGCATCCGAGGCTGCCCGCACTCGCTTGTAGGCCGCCTCGTGATCCGCATAGTCGCCGTGGCTGAAGTTCATTCGGGCGACGTCCATTCCGGCTTCGACCAGCGCTCTGACCATGTCTTCCGATTGGCTGGCCGGCCCGAGAGTGCAGACGATCTTCCCGCGTCTTGTCACGACGACAAAGCATAGTCGCGGTCATGTGCCTTCGGTGCGCCTCGCCGATACCCGCGTATCGGACCACAGCCGACCGTGGGCGTCGCAATACCGGTGTGCGCGCGCCCATTCTCCGCGCGATGCGAACGCGGGCCGGCTGCGGCGGCGCCGGCCCGTCGAAATCCGCGCGCGGGCAACTTTCCGCGCGCAAAAGGTGCCGAAATTTTCCCAATTTGAGAAACTCCTCCTATGGACACCTACCGCGCCGTGATTGTTGCTCCCGTCCGCCGAATCCTTGGTCCCGCAATCGTCACCGCGTGGGGTATCAGCGCCTCCGTCCTTCCCGGCTTTGTGGTCCCGGCGGCGTCCGCAGAGCCCTGCCCCGATGTCGAGGTGGTGTTCGCCCGGGGTACCGGTGAGGCTCCGGGTGTCGGCCCCACGGGGCAGGCATTTGTCGACTCCCTGCGTTCGCGAGCCGGCGGCAAGACGTTCGGGGTATATCCGGTCAACTACCCGGCCAGTGACCAGTGGGATACCGGGATCGACGGCATCCGAGACGCTAGTGCTCATGTCGTTTCCATGGCGGGCAGCTGCCCCCAGACCAAAATGGTCCTCGGCGGATATTCGCAGGGAGCGGCCGTGATGGGCTTCGTCACGTCGGCCGGGGTGCCGGATGGAGTCGATCCCGCCACCGTGCCCAAGCCGTTGGCGCCCGAGGTGGCTGACCACGTCGCCGCGGTTGTGTTGTTCGGGTTGCCGAACCACCGGGCGATGGACTTCCTCGGCCAGCCCCCAGTCGCCATCGGTCCCGCGTATCAGGCCAAGACCATCAGGGTGTGCGAACCGGAGGATCCGGTTTGCTCCGACGGGCTGAACTTCGCCGCCCATGACGCGTACGCAGGTGACGGGCTGGTGGTGGAGCAGGGGGTGGCCTTTGCCGCCAGTCGGCTTAGCGCGGCTGCTGGCGGGCCGGGCCCGCTTTCGGGCTTCGGCAACTGAGCCACCGGGCCGGCGCCGGCTGAGGTCAAACGCCCAGCACGGTTGGCACCAACGGGAAGCCGGGCAGGTTTCGCAGCACGGTCCACACCACCGTCGCCACCGCAAGGGTGATGATCGCGGGCGCGGGCAGCCACGGCTGGCCATTGCGGCGGCGCAGCAGCATCCAACCGGCAATCATGGGGATGCCGGCCAACAAGAAAACCAAGAAAACATTGTCATTGATGGCGGCCGCGACATCACCGTGCAGCAGGTCGTGCGTCATCCGCAGTCCGCCGCACGCGGGACAATTCCAGCCGGTGAGCAACTTGAACGGACATTGCGGGTACAGCGAGTGGCTGCGGTGCGGATCGACCACACCGACGTAGCCCAGGGCGCCGGCCAACAGCACGGCCGAGCCCGCGGCGCCGTAGAGATGACGAAGCCGCCGAGCGTGCTTACCGCGCGCCCCCGATGCTGTGGCGGGCCGATCAGGTTCCATCGCGCAATGGGCGACCCCACGGGTCGCTGACTTTGTCAGTCAGGATTAGCACCGCGTCGATGACGCCCCAGATTACGGCGCCGATCCCGCACGTCAGCCAACCGACGAGCAGCTGTGCAATGCCCATCCCGGTGTGCCCGAGGTAGATTCGGCCGATACCGGCGATGCCGAACAGCCCCAACAGCTGTAACAGTCCCGCGATCGTCTTCGATTTGTCCGAAAGTGGTTGCCCGGTAACGGGATGCCGACCGAAGGGAGCCGACGGGTCCGCTGCCGGGCCATAGTAGCCGCCGGGCCGGGAGTATTCCGGATAGTACGGCGGCGGAAAAGGCGGGGGATGTCCCGGTTGCTGCTCGGGTGAACCGGGCTGCGCAGCCCACGACTGGTCAGTCACCGCTTCAGCATGCCAGATTCAGTGGGTCTGCGCCCGAGCCGCTGGTGCCGGACCGCGCCGGCGGCTACCGTCCCGACCGCTGTCGCCGGTTCCGCAACCGGGCCCGCCAGCCCTGCCGTGTCGAGCCGGCGCTGTCCGAGGTCGGCGAGCCGAGAACGGGCGGTGCCTGGCCGCCATCCTGGTGATCAGCCCGGTCGGCATCCTGGTCGTCAGCACCGCCGGAACCGCGGGATGCATCCTTTTCCGCCGCCTTCGGCGCGGTGGTGTCCTCCGCGTCAGGCTCCGAAGCCTGCGCCTGGGCCGCAGGCTCTTGGGCCTCGGCGTCTTCGGCTTCGGTGTCTGCGGCTTGCGACTCGGCCTTTTCGACTTCAGCCTCCGGGGCTGCAACCTCCGGGGTCTGAACATCCGCGGCTTCAACCTCCGGGGCTTCAGCCTCGCCGACCTTAGCCCCGGGAGCTTCAGCCTCCGCCGGCTCAGCTTCTTCAGCGGCGGAATCTGCTTCAGGCTCTTCGGCTTCGGATGCTTCCGCCTCGGTTTCGGTCACGGCTGGCGCAGCGAGTTCTGGCTCCCCGATCTCCGATTCGTCTTCAGCCTGTGCAGCCTCAGCCTCATCAATTACCGACTCGGCCTCAGCCTCGTCGACAACGGGCTCCGACTCGACCTCGGCCTCTTCGGCTTCTTCAGCCTGGGCCTGCTCGGCCTCGGCCTCTTCGGCTTCTTCAGCGTCAGCCTGCTCAGCCTGGGCCTCTTCGGCCCCTTCGGCCTCGGGGGCCACCTCGGCCGCCACCTCACCGGTTTCCGGCTCCTCGGTCTCCGCTTCTTGAGCCTCGGTTGCGCCGTCCTCGGACGCCGCGGCCGGGGCCTTCAGGGTGTGCGGCTCGGCGAGTTCGCCAGTTCGCTGTGTTTCCGCCGACTCAGTCGGTTCGTCGTCATCGGCACCGGCAGCCCCAGCGACTGCGGTGACAGCCGCCGAGCCCGAAGCCACAGCCGCGAGCTCTGCCTCAGACTCGGCGGCTTCCTCAGACTCGGCGGCTTCCTCGCCGACCACGGCGGTGCCACGCACCGTGGCCGGATCCTCGCGGCCCTTCGGCGCCAAGATCACGTACACCACGGCGCCGATGAACACAAAAGTCGATGTGAACAAATTGATCCGGATTCCGGCGATGTGTGTGGCGGTATCGTCACGCATCAGCTCGACACCGAATCGCCCGATGCAATAAAGCGCGACGTAAAGCCCGAACAGTCGCCCATGGCCGATCGTGAAACGCCGATCCAGATAGATCAGCACCCCGAATACCAGTACGTTCCACAGCAATTCGTAGAGGAACGTGGGGTGCACGACGACCGCGAGCTGCCCGGTCGAGACACCGTCAAGGGAATGAACGTCGACGAATCCGGCGGGATCGCGCCGGTAGAAGATCTCCAGTCCCCACGGCACTGTGGTCTCGCGGCCGTAGAGCTCTTGATTGAAGTAATTTCCGAGCCGGCCGATAGCCTGCGCCAAAACGACTGCGGGGGCGACCGCGTCCAGGAAGGCCGGCAGCGGAATTCCGCGGCGCCGACAGGCGATCCACGCCCCGACGGCGCCGAGGGCGATCGCCCCCCAGATGCCCAAGCCGCCATCCCAGATTCGCAGTGCCGCGGCAAACCCGGCGCCACCGTGACCGAAATATGTCCGCCAATCGGTGGCCAGGTGGTAGAGCCTGCCGCCGATCAAGCCGAAAGGCACCATCCACAGTGCGATGTCGTAGATCACCCCGCGCTCACCGCCGCGGGCCGCAAAGCGTCGGTCGCCGATCAGTAAGCCCACGATGATGCCGGTGATGATGAACAGCGCGTAGGCGCGGATGGGCAGTGGTCCCAGGTGCCAGACGCCGCGCGGCGGGCTGGGGATGTACGCGAGCCACGTCGTGGTCATGAGGCCGGCCTTTCACGGACCCCGGCGGCCAGTTCCTCCGTCAGTGCGCGCAGCCTCGGCAAGCCGGCACCCAGCGCCGACACCAACGCCGAGCCGACAATGACACCGTCGGCGTAACCTGCGATCTGCGCCGCCTGTTCTCGTGACCGCACCCCCAACCCGACCCCGACCGGTATGTCCGACACTGCCTTCACCCTCCCCACCAGCTCGGGCGCGGCGTGTGAAACCACATCGCGCGCCCCGGTCACCCCCATCGTCGACGCCGCATAGACGAACCCACGCGACGCCTTGACCGTGATCGCCAATCGTTCGGGCGTCGATGACGGCGCCACCAGAAAGATGCGGTCCAGTCGATGTTCGTCGGATGCGGCGAACCAGGGCTGCGCCTCGTCGGGAATCAGGTCGGGAGTGATCAGGCCCCGCCCGCCGGCCGCGGCCAGGTCCCGGGCGAACGCGTCGACTCCGTAGCGCAGCACCGGGTTCCAGTACGTCATCACCACGGCATTGCCACCGGCCCGGCTGATCGCCTCGACCGCGGCCAACGTGTCCCGGACCCGCACCCCCCCACGCAAAGCCGCCTCGGTAGCCCGCTGGATGGTGGGCCCGTCCATCCCCGGGTCCGAATACGGAACACCGACTTCGACTATGTCACAACCAGATTCGACCAGCGCAGTCATGGCTTCCACCGACGTGCGCACGTCGGGGTAGCCGGTGGGCAGATAGCCGATCAACGCCGCACGACCAGCCGCCCGGCACGACTCGAAAAGCGGCCCCAGCTTGCTCGTTTCACACTGCTCGACGGTCATCGTCAACCAGACCTGTCCGCGTCGGCGCCGGGTGTCAGCAGGCCGAACCATCTGGCGGCTGTCTCGACGTCCTTGTCGCCGCGTCCTGACAGATTCACCACAATGACTGCGCCCCTTCCTAATTCAACGCCCAGCTGGAGCGCACCGGCCACCGCGTGCGCGGATTCGATGGCCGGGATGATCCCTTCCATCCGGCACAGCAGGCCGAATGCCTCCATCGCCTCGGAGTCGGTGATCGGTTGGTAGCTGACGCGTCCGGTCTCCTTGAGCCATGCATGTTCGGGGCCGACTCCGGGATAGTCCAGACCTGCTGAGATCGAATGCGATTCGATGGTCTGGCCGTCTTCGTCCTGCAACAGGTAGGAGTACGAGCCCTGGAAGGCACCGGGCGAACCTCCGGTGAATGTTGCCGCGTGCCGACCGGTCTCGACGCCGTCACCGGCCGCCTCGTATCCGACCAATCGCACCCCCGGATCGTCGAGGAATGCGTGGAAGATACCGATCGCATTGGACCCGCCGCCCACGCACGCCACCACCGCGTCCGGCAACCTGCCCGCCTGGTCCTGGATCTGGACGCGGGCCTCCATGCCGATGATTCGCTGAAAGTCGCGCACCATGGTGGGGAAGGGATGCGGCCCGGCGGCCGTGCCGAAGCAGTAGTACGTGTTGTCGGCGTTGCTGACCCAATCCCGGAACGCCTCGTTGATGGCGTCCTTGAGCGTTTGGGAGCCGGTCTGCACGGAGACGACCTGCGCCCCGAGCAGCCGCATCCGTGCCACGTTGAGTGCCTGGCGCGCGGTATCGACGGCACCCATGTAGATGACGCACTCCAGACCCAGCAGCGCGCATGCGGTGGCGGTGGCCACCCCGTGCTGGCCGGCGCCCGTCTCGGCGATCACCCGGGTCTTACCCATCCGGCGGGCCAGCAACGCCTGCCCGAGCACGTTGTTGATCTTGTGAGAACCCGTGTGGTTCAGGTCTTCTCGCTTCAAGAACAGTCGTGCTGACCCGGCATGTTCGCTGAGTCGGGTTGCTTCGTACAGCGGCGACGGACGGCCGGCATAGTTGGCTTGCAACGTGTCCAGGGTGTCCAGGAAGTCCTGGTTGACGCGTTCCTTCTCGTAGGCGACGGTGACCTCCTCGATCACCGCCATCAGCGCCTCGGGAACATAGCGGCCACCATAACCGCCGGGGCCTCCGAAATGACCGCCGGAATCAGGATCGTGGCTGGTCCGTTCGGCGATGGCAGCACTCGTGCGCGGAAGGTCCGGGCGAGATAGATCTGCCATCACCGACGCTCGAGGTGCACGCGGGTCATCAACGACTAACGAGCCGGCTTCGGGCAGGACGGGTGGGTGCCCGCAGTGACCAGATCGGCAACCGCCGCACGCGGGTCACCGCTTTTCACCAGACCTTCACCGACCAGCACCGCATCAGCGCCCGCGCCCGCGTACGCCAGCAGGTCACCGGTGCCGCGGACCCCGGACTCGGCGATCCTGATCACGTTGCTGGGCAACCCGGGAGCGATTCGCGCGAAGCAATCCCGATCAACCTCCAGGGTCGTGAGATCGCGGGCGTTGACGCCGATGACCTTGGCGCCGGCCTTCAACGCCCGGTCGGCTTCCTGCTCGGTGTGCACTTCGACGAGCGCGGTCATACCGAGTGATTCGGTGCGGTCCAGCATCGACACCAACGCCGACTGGTCGAGTGCGGCGACGATGAGCAACAGCATGTCGGCACCGTGCGCACGCGCCTCGTGAATCTGATAGGGCTGCACCACAAAGTCTTTGCGCAACACCGGAATCGAGACAGCCGCACGTACCGCGTCGAGGTCATCGAGGGAACCGTGGAACCGCCGCTCCTCGGTCAACACGCTGATGATGCGGGCGCCGCCACCTTCGTAGGCCCGAGCCAGCTTCGCCGGATCGGCGATGGTCGCCAGCGAGCCCGCCGATGGGCTGGCGCGCTTGACCTCGGCGATCACCCCGATGCCGGGCGCGCGCAGCGCCGCCATCACGTCAAGCGGCGGCGGCGCCGCAGCCGCGGCAGCCTTGATCTCCGGCAGGCTGACACGTGCTTCGCGCGCGGCTACGTCGGCCCGGACTCCCTCGAGGATGGAGTCAAGCACGGTTGCCGGACTCATGCCTGCTGTTTCCTTTCCCAACGGTCTTCAACGGTCTCCAACGGTCTCCAACCGTCACCACCGTGACCCACGCCCCGCAGCCGATTGCGATGACGTTCATGAAGGGTAGCGGCCCTCGGCGCGCGCTTCGTCACCGACCCTCGGTGTCAGACCCGTGCGGTCGGTCGGTCGGGTCGACACCGTGGTCAAGGGCATCCCAAATCATTCGTTCCGACATCGGTCCGTCGTCGTCGCGGCGCGCCGTAGCCTGGCGCGCCGCAGGTCCGGCGTACTTTGTAGGGCCCGGATGAGCCGACCCGGCAATCGACGCCGAGCGCAGCAGCACCGCGGCGGCCATCAGGATGCACACCGCCGCGCCCACCGCCACCGCTGCACCCCAGTAGTAACGTCCGCTGCCAACCAGGGCCGTCAGCGGAACATGGGCGAGTTCGGCGCCACGGGCCGCGACGTCGGGAATCACCCACAGGCTGATGCCGAGATAGCCGACCGCAAAGCTCGTTGCCGCCAGCAGAGCGGCCAGCACCCGCAGCGGCCAGCCGCGCACTGCGAGTGCCGCCACCGCCGCGGCCAACAGCAACATCGCTACCGGCAGCAACGCCGTCGACCAGGTCGCACCGGTCAACGTCACCTGCCGGGGCGGCCCCAGCCCGTCGAACGAGCGAATGACAACCCACGGCAGCCGCGACGCCGCCCACAGCGCCGCGGCGGCAATCACCAGCAATAACTGGGCCATCCCGATCATCAGCCGACTGGTCAGCCGGCGGGACCGGACCGGCTCGGCGTCAGTCACCGCGGCATACCTTGATCGGGCCTTGATCGGGCCGCTCCACGCCCCGGGGTCGACGCCGGGCCGCAGTCCGGACTGGCCAGCGTCTCGGCGGCGGCAATCGCATTGAGCACCGCCCGCGCTTTGTTGCGGGCCTCGTTGTATTCGTAAGGCCCGTTGGAGTCGGCCACCACTCCGCCACCGGCCTGGACGTAGGAGGTGCCGTGACGCATCAGCGCGGTGCGGATGGCGATCGCGAAGTCAGCGTTGCCGGCGAAGTCGAGGTAGCCCACCACGCCGCCGTACAGACCGCGGCGGGTCTTCTCCACCTCTTCGATCAATTCCATGGCCCGCACCTTGGGTGCGCCCGACAGCGTGCCCGCCGGGAAGCAGGCGGTCACCGCATCCAGGGCGGTGTGACCGTGGTCAAGCAGACCGGTCACCGTCGACACCAGGTGCATGACGTGGCTATAGCGTTCGATGTGGCTGTAATCCTCGACCCGAACGGTGCCCGGCGTACAGACTCGACCGAGGTCGTTGCGGCCCAAGTCGACCAGCATCAGGTGCTCGGCCCGTTCTTTGTCGTCGGCCAGCAACTCCTTTTCCAGCAGCTGATCCTCTTCGTCGGTGTTTCCGCGCCACCTCGTCCCGGCGATGGGGTGCGTCGTCGCTCGGCCCTCATGGACGGTGACCAGCGCCTCAGGGCTGGATCCGACAATCGAAAAGTCGATTGCGCCAGCACTATTCGGTATCTGAAGCAGATACATGTAGGGGCTCGGATTGGTCACCCGCAGGATTCGGTAGACATCGATCGGATTGACGTCGGTGTCCATCTCGAAGCGCTGCGAGGGCACCACCTGGAAGGCCTCGCCGGCAGCGATTTGTTCGACCAGGTATTCGACGATCGCGCCGTACTCTTCGACGGTGCGCTGGGCACGGTATCGCGGCTCGGGCGTGCTGAAGGTGGCGACCGTCGACGGTAGCGGTTGACCCAGTGCCGCGGTCATCACGTCCAGTCGCGCGACCGCGTCGTCGTAGGCCCACTCGACCCGCTCGTCGGTGCCGTTCCAATTCACCGCGTTGGCGATCAGCGTGATGGTGCCCTCGTGGTGGTCGACCGCCGCCACATCGGTGGCCAGCATCAGCAGCATGTCCGGCAGCTGCAGATCGTCGACTGCCAGTTCGGGCAACCGCTCGAGGCGCCGCACCATGTCGTAGGCGAAAAAGCCGACCATACCGCCCGACAGTGGCGGAAACCCGGGCTCGGACTGACTCGGGGGCGCTGTGGCAAGAAGATCCAGGGTCGCCTGCAGCGCGGCCAGCGGGTCGCCGCCGGTTGGCGCATCCTTCGGGACGGCGCCCAGCCACACCGCTTCGCCGTCGCGCACCGTCAATGCCGTCGGCGCTCCGGCGCCGATGAACGACCATCGCGACCACGACCGGCCGTTCTCGGCCGACTCGAGCAGGAACGTCCCTGGCCGGTTGGCGGCGAGTTTGCGGTACGCCGACAGCGGAGTTTCGCTGTCGGCCAAGACCTTGCGAGTCACCGGAACCACCCGGTGCTCTGCCGCCAGCACGCAGAAATCCTCCCGCGTGGTCGTGGTTGCAAGGTTGGCGTGCACCGACCCATCCAACCAGATTCGCAGATCAGCACCGGCCTGCCCTCGCGGTCAGGTAAGGGCGGAGACACCGCTGCCGGCGCGGAACTCCGGATCGGACCGCAGCGCTCGGCGCGCCGCCTGTCCGCCGTCCTGTCGCGGGTGAGCAACGGCTGGCTGCCCGGGGCCCGCGAGGCCTGACCAAACCTTACGGCCCGAAGAAATCCAATGCCGGCGGCAAGAACTTGAAGGTGGTCTTCAGGCTTCCTAGGGCATTCGCCGTGAGGTTGTTGGTGCCGGGGAGCAGGCCCGAGACCCCGGCCGCGTTGAAGTTGCCAAAGCCGGCTTGGGCGGAAGAGCCGGTGCCGGCGTAGACGCCGGCGATGTTGGCGTTGCCAGAGCCCGCTTGGGCGTGGCCGTTGGTGGCGGAGACGACGGCTGCGATGTTGGCGTTGCCGTCGCTAGCATTGGCAAGGCTGTGGTTGCCGAGGAAGACGCCGGCGACGTTGGCGTTGCTGGAGTTATTGGCAAGGGTCCCGGCCATGACATTGCTGTTGTTCCCCTGGGCGAAGCCAAGGTTGAGGTTGCTGGTGGGGCCGCCGGCGACAGCCGGGTTGCCGCCAGCCCTAACCGTGTTGTCGTTACCGAAGGTCACGGCCGCGTTGCCGCTGCCGGACCCCGCAAGAGCCGAGCTGTAGTTACCGGAGACGGCGGCGAGGTTGCCGAAGTCGCGATTGCTGAACCCGGCAGAAGCTCCAGAGTGGTCGCCGGTGACGAAGGCGGTGCTGCCGAGCCCGCCGAAGCCCCCGGTGGCATTGCTGTAGTTGCCCAACACGGTTGCCGTGCACAGGGTGCCGTTGGCCACGGCAGTGTTGTTGTTGCCGATGGCAGTGGCAAAGGAACCTAAGCCCGGGGTGAGCATGGTGGTGTTGGCGGTGGCGTTGCTGTTGGCGCCAAAGGCAAACGCAACACCCCCGAAACCGGAGGAGGCATTCGCCGTGCCCGACTGGAACAGCGTCGTCCCGAACATCGACAAGGCGACGTCCGGACCCGCCGGGGCGGCCGCCGGGGCGGACGCGCTGACCTGGCCGGGCAGGCTCTGCAGCATCCGCTGGAACGGGGTCAGCCGCGCGGCGACCGCCGAGGCGCAGCCGTGATAGCCGGCCATCGCGGCCACGTCCTGAGCCCACATCTGCTCATACTCGGCCTCGGCGCCCGCGATCGCCGGGCAGTTCTGCCCGAACCAATTCGTCAGCACCATCCGCACGAACGCGTTGCGGTTGAGCGCCACCATGATCGGTTGCACCGTGGCCGCCTGCGCGGCCTCGAACGCGCTCACAATGGCCCGGGCCTGTCCGGCGGCCCCTCCCGCCTGCGCCGCCGCCGCGGTCAGCCACCCCATGTAGGGTGCGGCCGCCGTAGCCATCGCCGCTGACGCCGGCCCCTGCCAGGCGGCGCCCGCCAGCTCCGAGGTCACCGACGAAAACGAGGTTGCCGCGGCCTGCAACTCGGCGGCCAACCCGTCCCAGGCCGCCGCGGCCGACAGCATCGGCCCCGGGCCTGCACCGACAAACATCCGCGCCGAATTGACCTCCGGCGGCAATACCGAAAAATTCATCACAGCCGTCCCTTCTTAGGCGGCCGGCCCGGCCAACCCCCCAAATCCACGGTGACGGCCGTGGCGCTCCCAGTTGACGCGAGCAGTTCGGTACCAGAACTTTATGACAATCGCGGCCCCATATCCCGGTTGTCAGCAAACTGGTGCAGGTATTTTCGGAATTGTTTTCCGACCGCCCCCCCGGTCCCATCGGCCCGCAAACCGCGAGCCGATCCAGCGCCGCCACCGCGACTCCCCGGCTATCGCCGGCCCCATCGACAAATCTGCTCGACCACCCGCCGGTCGAGATCCTCGCCGAACAGCGTCGGCCGGTCGGCGTAGCCTGACGGCCATGAAAACTGGTGACACCGTGGCCGACTTCGAGCTTCCCGACCAGACCGGCTCGCCTCGCATGCTCAGTACGCTGCTATCCGACGGACCGGTGGTTCTGTTCTTCTACCCGGCGGCCATGACGCCGGGCTGCACCAAGGAAGCCTGCCACTTCCGCGACTTGGCGGCAGAATTCGCCGCCGTTGGCGCCACCCGGGTCGGCATCAGCGCCGATCCCGTCCACAAGCAGGCCAAGTTCGCCGACATGCAGCACTTCGACTACCCGCTGCTGTCCGACACCGAGGGCACCGTCGCCACCCAATTCGGCGTCAAGCGGGGCCTGCTGGGCAAGTTGCTTCCGGTCAAGCGGACCACCTTCGTCATCGACACCGACCGCACGGTGCTCGACGTGATCTCCAGCGAATTCAGCATGGACACTCACGCCGACAAAGCACTGCAGACGCTGCGCGCGCGGTCTTGACGCCGCTTCACGGGACGATCGAAAGAAATAGATACGCGGCCAGCAACACCAAATGCACCTCGCCCTCCAGCCGGGTGGCCCGGCCCGGTACCACTGTCAGCATGCTGACCGCGACGGTCAGTAGCAGCAGCACCAACTGAGTCGGACCGAGACCAAGTAACAGCGGGCCGCTCAGCCAGAGCGAGGCCAGGGCGATCGTCGGGATGGTCAGCCCGATGCTGGCCATCGCGGAGCCGTACGCCAGGTTCAGGCTGATCTGCAGGCGACCCTGCCTGGCCGCGCGCGCTGCCGCCAGCGTCTCTGGGAGCAGCACCAACATGGCGATCACCACGCCGACGAACGACGGCGGAAACCCGGCCGCCGCGACGCCGCGCTCGATGATCGGCGATTCCACCTTGGCCAGGCCCACCACGGTCACCAGCGCGACCAGCAGCAGCCCGAGGCTGCGCAGCGCCACGCGGGTGCTCGGAGGGTCCGCATGGCAGTCGTCATCGACGGCGCCCTTTTGGGCCACCGGCAAAAAGAAATCTCGATGCCGGACCGTTTGCGTGAACACGAAAAGTAGGTACAAGCCCAGCGAGGCGACCGCGGCGAAGGCGAGCTGGCTGGTGGAAAACTGCGGCCCCGGTTTGCTGGTGGTGAACGTGGGCAGTACCAGGCTCAACGTTGCCAACGTGGTGACCATGGCCAGGGCGGAACCGCTGCCCTGGTCGTTGAACAGGGTCACTCCGTAGCGGCGGGAACCAAGCAGCAGCGCCAACCCGGCGATCCCATTGGTCGTGATCATGACCGCGGCGAACACGGTGTCGCGGGCAAGCGTTGCCGTCTCGTGCCCTCCGCCAGCCATGAGGGTGACAATCAGTGCCACCTCGATCACGGTCACCGCGACGGCCAACACCAGTGACCCGAACGGCTCACCGACCCGGTGCGCGACCACCTCGGCGTGATGGACCGCAGCCAGGACCGCACCGGCGAGCAGCACCGCCACGAGCAGGCCCATCACCGGCCCGATTTTTTGGCCCCACGTCAATGCCAGCGCGATGAACGCAAGCACCGGCGCCACCACGCTCCAGGGCACACGTTTGACCATCGACCGCCATTGTTGCCGATGCCATCAGCCGGCCGATCATCCCCTAAGCCGGTTGGCGGGACCCGAAGTAGGTGCCTGTCGTTTCGGGACGGCCTTCGCGGCGCACCGAAGGGGTCGCCGCGCGCCGAATTGCGGGCCCGCCGCAACGGTGTTGGCACCGCGGTTGTCCGCAAGCGCCCGGTGGTGCCAGGGCGCCGCGTCAGTAGCATGCTCACATGCCGACCGGCGCCGGCCAGAGTGAAGGCCTCAGTGAAGGCGAGTTGTTCGCCGGATACACCATCGTGCGCCGGCTCGGCGCGGGCGGGATGGGCGAGGTGTACCTGGCGCAGCACCCGCGGCTGCCGCGGCGCGATGCCCTCAAGATCCTGCCTCGCGAACTGACCGGCGACTTCGAGTTTCGTCAGCGCTTCAACCGCGAGGCCGATCTGGCCGCGAGCTTGTACAACGAACACATCGTCGGCATTCACGACCGCGGCGAATTTCAGGGACAATTGTGGATCTCGATGGACTACGTCGAGGGAACCGACGCCGCCCAACTGCTGCGCAGCCGGTACCCCTCCGGGATGCCGCACACCGACGTCGTCCAGATCATCTGGGCCGTTGCCGACGCGCTGGACTACGCCCATTCGCGCGGGCTGCTGCATCGGGACGTGAAACCCGCCAACATTCTGCTCGGCGAAGCCACGCCCCGGCGGCGGATTTTGCTGGCCGACTTCGGAATTGCCCGGCAGCTGGGCGAAATCAGCGGGCTGACCGCGACGAACATGCTGATGGGAACCACCGCATATTGTGCCCCCGAGCAACTACAGGGTGCCGATCTCGACGGACGGGCCGACCAGTACGCGTTGGGGTGCACCGCGTTTCACCTGCTGGCCGGCTCCGCTCCGTTCCAGCACTCTAATGCGGCGGTGGTCATCAGCCAGCACCTGTCATCGCCGCCGCCGTCGATCAGTACCCGGCGTCCCGAACTGGCCCACCTCGATGGCGTCATTGCCAAAGCGCTGGCCAAGGACCCCGCCGAGCGTTACCCGACGTGCGCGGATTTCGCCGCCGCACTTGCCGGCCGGCCCGGCACCTGCCCCGCACCCGTGACGAGTCCCGCGACGGCGACGGAGTTACCGACGCAGGTCATCACGTCCCCGGCGGCATCGCCTAACCCGAGCAGTAGCCGGGTCAAGCCGGCCACCGTTGTGGCGGCACTGATCACAGTCGCGCTGGTCGTGGTCGCGGTGGTTCTCGGTGTCCGATTGCTTCGCAGCCCCTCCGCCGACCCGGGCAGCGGTGCCCAGTCCCCGTCGACGGCGTCACCAAGCGGTGGGGCTACGGCAACGTCGACACCGGCGCTGCGGTTGTCCAACTACCTCACCGACGATTCGAACGTGTTGACCCCGGCCGAGCACGCCGTCGTCGACCGGGCCCTGACCAAGCTCTACAACCAGCGCGGTATCCGGCTCTGGGTGGTCTACGTCAAGGACTTCGGTGGCCTCAAACCGGTCAGGTGGGCCGAAAACACCATGCGCGCCAACGGTTTCGCCGACGCCGACGCCATGCTCGCGGTTGCCACCGACGGCCCGGCCTTCTCCTTCCGGGCGCCGGCGGCCCTCACTATCGGACGAGCCATCGACGTCGAGGTCATCCGCCGCGACCGCATCGAGCCGGCCGTGTTCCGGCGCGAATGGACGCGTGCGGCGCTGGCCGCCGCCAACGGCCTCGACGTGGCTGCCCGGTAGCGTGGCTACACCTCGGGGGCCAGCAACACCGCTGCGTCAAAGCAGCTGTGGTCGCCGGTGTGGCAGGCCGCGCCGACCTGGTCGACCGTCAACAGCACGGCGTCCCCGTCACAGTCCAGGCGCACGGAATGGACGCGCTGGGTGTGCCCCGAGGTCGCGCCCTTGACCCACTGTTCGCCGCGGGACCGCGAATAGTAGGTGGCCTCACGGGTTTCCAGGGTGCGCGCCAATGCGTCGTCGTCCATCCAGGCGACCATCAGCACATCGCCGCTGCCGCGCTCCTGCACGACCGCGGTGAACAAGCCGTCGGCGTTGCGCTTAAGGCGCGCGGCGATCCCGGGGTCGAGGCTCATCGCACGGTGATCCCTGCTGCGGCCATTGCGGCCTTCACCTGCCCGATCGTCAATTCCCGGAAATGAAAGACGCTGGCGGCCAATACCGCATCGGCTCCGGCGGCGACCGCGGGGGCGAAGTGTTCCACCGCGCCGGCGCCGCCGCTGGCGATGACCGGCACGGTGACCGCGGCCCGAACCGCGCGCAGCATCGCGAGATCGAAGCCGGCTTTGGTGCCGTCGGCGTCCATCGAGTTCAGCAGGATCTCCCCCACTCCCAGGTCGACGCCGCGGGCCGCCCACTCCACGGCGTCGAGGCCGGTGCCGCGGCGGCCACCGTGGGTGGTGACCTCCCAGCCCGACGGGGTCGGGGGTGAGCCGACGGGCACGGTGCGCGCGTCGACCGACAAGACGATGCACTGGGAGCCGAATTGCCTTGCCATATCACCCAGCAGATCGGGGCGGGCGATCGCGGCGGTGTTGACCGAGACCTTGTCGGCCCCCGCGCGCAGCAACGCATCTACGTCGGCCACGGTGCGCACCCCGCCGCCGACAGTGAGGGGAATGAATACCTGCTCGGCGGTGTGCCGCACCACCTCCAACATGGTGGCCCGGCCCGACGACGACGCGGTCACGTCGAGAAACGTCAGCTCGTCGGCGCCTTCGGCGTCATAGGCGGCGGCGAGTTCCACCGGATCGCCCGCATCCCGCAGGTTCTCGAAGTTGACTCCTTTGACCACGCGCCCGCGGTCGACGTCCAGGCACGGGATCACCCGCACCGCAAGGCCGGTATCGGCGTACATGTCAGTAGTCCTCCGGTTCCCCGGTGCCGCGCAGCATTTCGAGGATCTCGTCGTGCACGCCGGGCGCCGCGGCCAGCACCGAGCGCGCTGCCGGAGTCCACGGTTCGCCGGCCAGGTTGGTGACGACGCCGCCGGCGGCGCGCACCTGAGCCACACCCGCCGCATGATCCCATACGTGGCCGCCGAAACTTATTGCACCACCGAGGATTCCGTCGGCAACATAGACAAGGTCGATACCGGTCGACCCGTGCATGCGCAACCGCGACGAGACCCGGCTGAGGTTCTCCAGCACCGCCAGCCGATAGCGCCCGGGGAAGCGGCCCCGGGAATCCGCGCTGAACGTGCCGACGCCGATAAGGCTGTCGGCCAGCTTGGCGGGCGCCAGCCGCGGCCGTGGGACACCGTTTTTCATCAGCGGGCCGCCGGTGACTGCGGTGTAGCGCTCATCGATGAACGGCAACCAGGTCAAGCCGGCCACCGGATCGCCGTGGTGCAGCAGACCCAACAAGATCGCGGCCATCGGCGACCCCGCGGCGTAGTTGAACGTGCCGTCCACCGGATCCAATACCCACACCCAGGGCGAGTCGACTGGTGTGCCACCGAATTCCTCGCCGTGCACGCCGATTCCGGTGGCCGCCACCAACGCGTCAACCACTTGGCGCTCGATCGCCAGGTCGACCTCGGTGGCGAAGTCGTTGCCCTTCTTGCGGACCGCGGAATCGGCACGGTGACCGTCCAGAAACCGCGGCACCGCGGCATCCAGAATCGCCGATGCCTGCTCGACCAACGGTGTCAGCTGTGCAGCCAGATCCATGGCAGGGCTACTCTCGTACCGCGGCCAACGCCTGCGGCAAGCTGAACCGCCCGGCGTAGAGGGCCTTACCGACGATGGCGCCCTCAACCCCGCGGCCGACAAGGGTGACGATGGCCCGCAAATCGTCCAGGCTGGATACCCCGCCCGAGGCGATCACCGGCGCCTCGGTGCGGTCGGCGACCTGCCGCAGTAGGCCGAGGTTCGGACCGCGCAGGGTGCCGTCCTTGCTCACATCGGTGACGACGAACCGCGAACACCCTTCATTATCAAGGCGTTCCAGTACTTCCCACAGGTCGCCGCCGTCGGTCTCCCAGCCGCGTCCACGCAACCGGTGCCGCCCGTCGACGATGTGGACATCCAAGCCGACGGCGACCTTGTCGCCATGCTCGGCGATCACCCGGGCGCACCATTGCGGGTTTTCCAGCGCGGCCGTGCCCAGGTTGACCCGGGCGCACCCGGTGGCCAGCGCTGCGGCCAACGAAGCGTCGTCGCGGATACCCCCGGACAACTCGACCCGCACGTCGAGCTTGCCGACCACGTCGGCGAGCAGTTCGCGGTTGGAGCCGCGCCCGAATGCGGCGTCGAGGTCGACCAGGTGAATCCACTCGGCGCCGTCGCGCTGCCAACCCAACGCGGCATCCAGGGCCGAGCCGTACTCGGTTTCACTGCCGGCCTTGCCTTGTACCAGGCGCACGGCACGACCGTCGACCACGTCGACAGCGGGCAACAGAATCAGTGGCATTTTCAAAGTTCCCCAACCCAATTGCTCAGTACGGCCGCACCGGCGTCCCCGCTCTTCTCCGGGTGGAACTGGGTGGCGGCCAGCGGTCCATCCTCCACGGCGGCCAGGAACGGTACCTGATGGGTAGCCCAGGTCAGCAGCGCCCCCGGGTGCCCCTCCCAGCGCTGCGCGGCATAGGAATGCACGAAATAAAACCGGGCGTCGGCGTCCAGGCCCTGGAACAACGTGCTGCCCGCGGCGGCGTTCACCACATTCCACCCCATGTGCGGAATCACCGGGGCGTCCAGCCGGGTGACCGCGCCGGGCCACTGCCCGCAGCCTCGCGTCTCCACACCGAACTCGACCCCGCGCGCGAACATGATCTGCATGCCGACACAGACACCGAGCACCGGGTGCCCGGCCGCCACCCGCTCGGCGATGATCCGCTCTCCCCCGATCTTGCGCAGGCCCGTCATGCACGCTTCGAAAGCCCCGACGCCGGGCACCAGCAGCCCGTCGGCAGCCGCGGCCGCCTTGGCGTCCGCGGTCACCTCCACCGCCGCGCCGACCCGCTGCAGCGCGCGTTGGGCCGACCGCAGGTTGCCGGAGCCGTAATCCAGGACAACAACCGATTTCGTTGTCACAGAACACCTTTGGTTGACGGCACACCGGAAATCCGGGGGTCGGGTTCGACGGCCTGACGCAGCGCGCGAGCGACGGCCTTGTACTGGGCTTCGGTGATGTGGTGCGGATCGCGTCCGTACAGGACGCGCACATGCAGGGCGATGCGCGCGTTCATCGCCAGCGACTCGAACACGTGCCGGTTTATGACGGTGTGGTATGGCACCGAGCTGCCGACGATCGTGGTGTGCTGCAAATGATCCGGCTCCCCGGTGTGCACGCAGTAGGGCCGGCCGGACAGATCGACCGCGGCATGGGCCAGCGTCTCGTCCATCGGGATGAAGGCATCTCCGAAGCGACGGATACCCTTCTTGTCGCCGAGGGCCTGCCCGAGTGCCTGGCCCAGCGCGATCGCGGTGTCCTCGACACTGTGATGCGCTTCGATCTCGACGTCGCCCCTGGTACGCACCGTCAGGTCGAAGCTGGCGTGACTGCCCAGCGCCGTCAGCATGTGGTCGTAGAACGGCACTCCGGTGTCGACGTCGACCTGCCCGGTGCCGTCGAGATCCAATTCGACGACGATGTCGGATTCCCGCGTGCGGCGTTCGATGCGGGCACGGCGGGTTGCGTTGCCTGTTGGGGGGGCGGTCATGGCGCTCCTACGGGGCTGGTGGCGGGGACCAGTTCGGTGGCAGCGATTCGCGCGCTCGCCCGCAGGAACGCGTTGTTCTCGTCGACCAGGCCGGTGGTGGCGCGCAGGTAACCGGGAATACCGACATCGCGGATCAGGACCCCGGCATCCAGATAATGCTGCCAGGCGACCGGCGCGTCAGCGAATTTTCCGAACAGCACGAAGTTGGCATCACTGGGGACGACCCGGAACCCCATGCCGGACAGGGCGGTTGACACCCGCTCGCGTTCGGCGATCAGCGCGGCGACGCTGGCCAGGGTGTCGTCGGCGTGCCGCAACGCGGCCCGCGCCGCTGCCTGAGTGACCGCGGACAGGTGATAGGGCAGCCGCACCAGCAGCATCGCGTCTACCAACGCCGGCGTGGCGATCAAGTACCCGAGCCGGCCGCCGGCGAAGGCGAACGCCTTGCTCATGGTGCGGCTGACGACCAGCTTGGTCGGATATTCGGCCACCAACCGCACCGCGCTGGGCTGCGACGAAAATTCACCGTAGGCCTCGTCGACGATCAAGATCCCGGGCACCACGTCGAGCAGCCTGCGCAGGTCGCTCAGCGAAACACTTTGTCCGGTGGGGTTATTGGGGCTGGTAATGAAGACCACATCCGGCCTTCGCCGGGCGACGGCGGCCACGGCGGCGTCGATGTCCAGGCTGAAGTCGTCGGCCCGCACCGTCTCCATCCACTCGGTGTGGGTGCCGCCGGCGATGATCGGGTGCATCGAATAGGACGGGACGAAACCGATCGCGCTGCGCCCCGGCCCACCGAACGCCTGCAGCAGCTGCTGCAGGATCTCGTTGGATCCGTTGGCGGCCCAGACGTTTTCGACGCCGAGCTGGACGCCGGTTTGCGCGGTGAGGTAGCCGGCCAGGTCACGTCGCAATGCCACCGCATCCCGGTCGGGGTAGCGGTGCAAGTCGACGGCGGCCGCCTGCACCGACCAGACCACGTCGTCGACCAGCGCCTTGGTGGGCGGATGCGGGTTCTCGTTGGTGTTCAGCCGCACCGGAACCGTCAATTGTGGTGCACCGTAAGGTGATTTACCGCGCAGGTCGTCGCGCAGCGGCAGCTCGTCAAGGGTGGGCCCTTGGGATGCGCCCGTCACCGCTCGAACCTCCGCCGTACCGCCTCACCGTGGGCGGGCAGGTCTTCGGCCTTGGCCAGGGTGATCACGTGCCCGGAGACGTCTTTGAGCGCCGCTTCGGTGTAGTCGACCACATGGATGCCGCGCAGGAAGGTCTGCACCGACAGGCCGCTGGAATGCCGGGCGCAGCCGGCAGTCGGCAACACGTGGTTGGACCCGGCGCAATAGTCGCCCAGACTGACCGGCGCCCAGGGCCCGACGAAAATGGCCCCGGCCGAACGTATCCGACCGGCAACCTGCGGCGCATCGACGGTCTGGATCTCCAGATGCTCGGCGGCGTACGCGTTGACGACCTTGATGCCGGCCTCCATATCGTCGACCAGGATGATCGCCGATTGCGAGCCACTCAGCGCGGCCGTCACGCGGCCGCGGTGCACGGTGGTCTGCAATTGGGCGGCTACTTCGCTGTCGGTGGCGTCGGCCAGATCCGCACTCGGGGTGACGAGCACGCTGGCGGCCATCTCGTCGTGTTCGGCCTGGCTGATGAGGTCGGCGGCGACATGCGCCGGATCGGCGGTGTGGTCGGCGAGGATGGCGATCTCGGTCGGCCCCGCTTCGGCGTCGATGCCCACGTGGGAGCGGCACAGCCGCTTTGCGGCCGTGACGTAGACGTTGCCGGGTCCGGTGATCATGTCGACCGGTATCAATTCGGCGCCGTCGGTGTCGGTGCCGCCGTAGGCCAACATCGCCACCGCCTGGGCTCCGCCCACGGCCCAGACCTCGTCGACGCCCAACAGCCGGGCCGCGGCGAGGATGGTTGGATGCGGCAGTCCGCCGAAGCTGGTCTGCGGTGGGCTGGCCACCACCAGCGAGTCGACCCCGGCGACCTGCGCGGGCACCACATTCATCACCACGCTCGACGGGTACACAGCGTTGCCCCCGGGGACATACAGGCCGACCCGCTGAACCGGAACCCACCGCTCGGTGACCGTCGCGCCGGGGCCCAGCGTCGTGGTGACGTCGCTGCGCCGCTGGTCGGCATGCACCGCGCGGGTCCGTTCGATCATCACCTGCAGTGCTTCCCGTACCTCGGGTGCAAGTTCAGCCAGTGCGGAGTCCAACGCGTTATCCGGCACCCGCACGGCCGCGGGGCGCACTCCGTCGAACGACTCGCCGAAGTCCAACGCGGCCTCGGCACCGCGCTCGGCCACTGCTTGCACAATCGGCCGGACCTTGGGCAGCACGGTCTCTACGTCGGCGCCGCCGCGCGGCAGCGCCTCCCGCAGCCGCGCCGCCGTCAACTGCGCTCCCCGCAGATCGATACGGGCCAGCAGCGCGGGCGGTGTAGTCACGTGGACCATTGTCCCAGAGCAGCTCAAGTCGATATCCGGCCGGTACAGTGCCGGTAGAGCGGCTCAAGAGTCCGCGATCGCGAAAGGCAGCCAACATGTCGGCAAAGGACCACCCGAACAACGCCCCAGGCGTCCCCATGGTGTTCCCGCCCTGGTTTGAGAACTTCCAGATCAAATACATCAATCCCGCGCTCAAACCGGTCGCCCGTTATCTGCCCGGAACGGCCACCATCACGCACCGCGGCCGCAAATCCGGCAAGCCGTACCGGACCATCGTGACCGCCTACCGTAAGGGAAACGTGCTGGCGATCGCGCTGGGCCACGGCAAGACCGACTGGGTCAAGAACGTGCTGGCCGCCGGCGAGGCCGACGTGACGTTCACCCGCCATCAGGTGCACATCACCAACCCGCGGATCCTGCCCGCCGGTTCTGACGGCGCGGGGTTGCCGTTTATGGCACGCATGCAGGCGCGTCGGATGGGGATATTCGTCGCCGACATCGCCTGAGCTCAGCTGAGTGTGCTTCCGGGGTTGCCGATGCGGCCGGCATCCCGCCCTACGGTGACGCACGATGCCCTCGGCGCACAGCCGGGGCACGCCGCGATCAGGCCCTGGGGAACACCGTCTTTCCGGTCATCGACGGCCAGGACGAGGGCGCGTCGTCCCAGGCCACGACGCGATCGACGGCGGGCGACAGGTCGCAGCCGCCGGCGATCACGCCCAGGATTTCCGGGATGACGGCACGCGCATTGACGCGTCCGGTCACAAACCTCACGCCGCGGGTATACATCGACAGCAACGGCATCTCGACCGTGGGTTGGTAGTAGATCCCAGTGTCGGTGCATACGCCGTCCGGCCAGGTGGCCCGCAGCATGGCGGCCAGCACCGACGGCGGCCGAGGTGTGCACCGTGACGGGATACGGATCCCACTCCTTGGCCGGCTTCGGCCGGTCATGCACGGTTGCCCCGAGCTTTTCGGCGACCGCGAGACGCTGCGCGTCGGTGTCGACGTAGTCGACGTGGGCTCCCAGCGCCGCCGCGAAAGCCGCTGCGTACAGCCCGATCGACAACCGCCCCGCCACTAGGACCCGACGGTCGGCGGGCTCGAGCCCGACAAGTCGTTCTTGAAGGGCCCCACGGCGCGCCAGGCGTCGGGAATGTTGCCCGACAGCGACGCAATGGCGATCGGGTCGCTGGGGTTGATGCTGGCAGGAACCGCAACCAGCATTGCGTCGGCGTAGGGCACCGGCACCAGGTCGGCCATGAATCCACCGCCATCCAGACCGGCGAGCGGACCCATGCCGTACATCGCCATCAGCGGCACCGAGTTGCAGGAGCCCGTCGTGCCGCGACGACATTCACGACACTTGCCGCAGCTGATCTGGAGGGGCACCACCACCCGGTCGCACACGCGGATGATGCTGATGCCGTCGCCGACCGCCACGACTTCGGCCACCCCCTAGCGACCAACCGGATACCCGGGTGCAGCGGCGCCCGGCCATCGACAACCGCGACATCGAGGTCACAGCATGCCACGACCAGGGGCCTCACCAGCGCTTGGTCCGGGGTCGTGAGAACCGGGTCCGGTGCCCCGCGCCATCCGTATCGCCCGGTCCCTTCGAAAACCAATTGTCTCATTCCGCTATTCTTGAGTGATCCCTCAAGAATTGACAAGTATTTTTTACCCATGCCCAGACCAGACCACAGCCGTGCCGCGTTGATCGGTACAGCCGCCACGCTGTTCCGTCGTCAGGGGTACGCAGCGACCGGGCTGAAGCAGATCCTCGACGAAGCGGGCGTCAAACCCGGGTCGCTCTACCACCACTTCCCCGACGGCAAGCAACAGTTGGCCGCTGCGGTCGTCGGCACGGCAGGGGCCGCCATCGAGCAACTTCTGCGCAGCTTCCTGGCGACCGACCGCCCGGTGGCCGACGTCGTCGACCAATGGGTAGACCTGTTGGTCGCGGGATTGGCCGGCGACCATCGCGACGGCTGCCCGATCGAGCCGATCGCCACCGAGGCCGTGCACGCCTGCCCACTGGTACGCGAAGCCTCCGCACACGCATTCAAAGGATGGTGTGCGGCGATCGCGGAGCGGCTTCACGCCGAAAGTTGGGCGGCCACCGATGCGGAATCGGTTGCGCTCGCGGTGGTTTCGTTGATCGAGGGAGCGTTGATCCTGTCCCGCGTCGCCGGTGATGCGGCCGCGCTGCACGCCGTCAAGCCGGCAGCGCGCACCCTGCTGTCCGGCTAGACCTACATATCCAAACCGATATCGAGGACGCGCGCCGAGTGCGTCAGCGCCCCCACCGCCAAGTAGTCCACTCCGGTTCGGGCGTAGCTCGCCGCCGTCTCCAGGCTGAGCCCGCCGGACGACTCGAGCAGCACGGTGGGTGCACGTGCATCGCGTCGCTGCACCGCCGTCTGGGTCTGCCACACCGGGAAGTTGTCCAGCAGGATCAATTCGGGCTTCTCGGGCAACACCGCGTCGAGTTGCTCGAGCGAGTCGACCTCCACCTCGCAGGGCAGCTCGGGCGCGGCGGTGCGCACCGCCCGCAACGCCTCGACCACCGATCCCGCGGCCGCCACGTGGTTGTCCTTGATCAACGCCGCATCCCCCAGTCCCATCCGGTGATTGACGCCACCGCCGACGCGTACCGCATATTTCTGCAACGCACGCAGACCCGGCAAGGTCTTGCGGGTGTCGCGGATCTTGGCCTTGGTGCCGTGCACTGCGTCGACCCAAGCCGCGGTCACCGTGGCGATTCCCGACATGTGGCAGATCAGATTGAGCATGGTGCGCTCGGCGGTCAGCAGCCCGCGCACGTCGGCCCGGAGAGTCAGCAACGGCTCGCCCGGCTGCAGCCGCGCGCCGTCATCGACGCGGTGCAGCACCCGGTATCCGCCTTTGCCGATCACCTCGTCGAGCACCATCAGGGCGACGTCCACTCCAGCGATCACACCGACTTCCCGGGGAACCATCGACGCTGTGGCCACCGCGCCGGCGGGCACCGTCGCGATCGTGGTGACGTCCGGCCCGAAGCTCAAGTCCTCATCGAGTCCGCGCCGAATGGTCTCCCGAGCGGCATCCCGCTCCCGGTCAGACAGCGTCATCAGCCCGCCGCAGCCAACGCCGGCACACCCACCGTGTGGTGGTCATCTGCCAACCGAACCACGATGCTGCGCGCCTGCTCCGGGTTGGCGTCCGGGTACTCGGCACGATGGTGACAGCCGCGGCTTTCGGTGCGCGCCAAGGCGGCGGCAGCCACGACGCGGGCAGCAACCGCCAACGACAGGTCTTCGAAATCCCGACGGCCCGCGACCCTGCGCACCGGCCCGGCCAGCGATCCGGACAGCCGCCGCAGCCCGTCGGCGGTGCGCACCACCGATGCTTCCCGACTCATCGCCCGTTGCAGCTCGGCGCGCTCCGGGGCAGTGTGCAGGATCGGCTCAGGCACGCTCGCGCGGCGCCGCCCGACTACCGCCGCATGTGCGGCCGCGGCCCTTCCGGCCCGGCCGCCGACCACAAGGCCTTCGAGCAGGCTGTTGGAGGCCAGCCGATTGGCGCCGTGCATCCCGGTGCGGGCAACCTCACCGGCGGCGAACAACCCCGGCAGTTCGGTCTGGCCGAATACGTCGGTGACGACGCCGCCGCAGCTGTAATGCGCGCCCGGGACCACCGGGATGGGCCGGCGGACCGGGTCGATGCCGACGGCACGGCACGAGGCGGTGACGGTCGGGAACCGCGATTCGAAACCGTCGATGCCACGCGCGTCGAGGTAGACGCACGGGTCGCCGGTGGCCCTCATCCGGGCGTCGATCGCCGCTGCGACGACATCGCGGGGCGCCAGGTCACCCATCGGATGAACGCCTGCCGTAATGGAACGGCCTTGGTGGTCAAGCAATTTCGCGCCTTCGCCGCGCAGTGCCTCGCTGACCAGCGGGCACCGGCCGCCGCTGCCCACCGCGTAGAGCATCGTCGGATGGAATTGGATGAACTCGAGGTCGCTGACTGCCACACCGGCCCACAACGCCAGCGCGATGCCGTCGGCGGTGGAGCCGTCGGGGTTGGTGGTCGCGCTGTACAACTGCCCGAGCCCGCCGGTGGCCAGGATCACCGACGGAGCACTGATGATGCCGACACCGTGCGGGCTGAGCACTAACACGCCGGTCACCGCGGCGTCGTCGTGAAGCACCCGCATGACCACATGGCTGCCGCGGATGTCCAGCGCCCCGGCCGCGTGATCGAGCGCCCGCTGGACCTCGGCGCCGGTGGCATCGCCACCGGCATGCACGATGCGTCGCTGCGAGTGCCCGCCTTCACGCGTGAGCGCCCAACGGCCAGGCGAAGTTTCGTCGAATCGCGCTCCGTCGCCGACGAGTTCGGTAACCGCACGGTAGCCGTCGGCGACGATCGAGTACACCGCCCCGTCGTCGCACAAGCCGGCCCCCGCGGCCAGCGTGTCGGCGACGTGAGCGTCGACAGAATCGTCGGTGTCCGGCAACACCACCGCTATGCCGCCCTGCGCGTAGTGTGTCGCGGTCACCCCGACCAGCTGGGCCGCCTTGTTGAGCACCACGACGCTGCGGCCCGCGCGATGGGCCGCCAGCGCGGCGGCCAGGCCGGCCACGCCGGTACCGACCACAACGACGTCGACGGCATCGCGCCAGGCGGGCGCGGTCCTCATTCGCCACCGCCAGGTTGTCCGATTTCGATCATCCGCTGGACACTGCGCCGGCCCGCGGCCGCGACGTCGGGATCGACATGGACTTCGTCGGCCCCCTCCACCAGACAACGCAACAAAGCGGCGGGCGTGATCATCTTCATGAACTTGCACGACGCACGGTCGTTGACCGCCTGGAAGTCGACTTCCGGCGCCGCCCGCCGCAGTTGATGCAGCATTCCGACCTCGGTGGCGACCAGCACCTTGCGGGCACGGGTTTGGCGGGCCGCGTCCAGCATCCCACCGGTGGACAGGATCTTGACCCGCTCCTGGGGGAAGGCGCCTTCTCCGGCAAGGTAGAGCGCCGAGGTGGCGCAACCACATTCCGGATGCACGAACAATTCGGCATCGGGATTGGCATGCGCCTGGTCGGTGAGCTCTTCACCGTTGATCCCGGCGTGCACGTGGCATTCGCCGGCCCATACGTGCAGATTCTGGCGACCGGTCACGCGGCGCACGTGTGCACCGAGGAATTGGTCCGGGCAGAACAGCACCTCACGATCGGGGTCGATGGAGGCGACCACGTCGACTGCGTTCGACGAGGTGCAGCAGATGTCGGTGAGCGCCTTCACCTCGGCCGTGGTGTTGACGTAGGAGACGACGACCGCGCCGGGATGCTCAGCCTTCCAGGCACGCAATTCGTCAGCCGTGATCGAGTCGGCCAGTGAGCAGCCGGCCCGTTGGTCGGGAATCAGCACTGTCTTTTGCGGGCTGAGGATCTTGGCGGTCTCGGCCATGAAGTGCACCCCGCAGAAAACGATGGTGTCTTCGGGCGCATCGGCCGCGATGCGCGACAGCGCCAGCGAATCCCCGATGTGGTCGGCGACGTCTTGAATGGCGGGCAGCTGGTAGTTGTGGGCCAGTATCGTGGCGCCGCGCAATCGCGCCAGTCGACGCACTTCGGCAGCCCACTGTGCGTCACCGTCGACCCCGGTGTAGCCGGTTGGTGTATTGGTGACCCGAGCGGTCATGTCGGTGATGCCAGTGCCGAGCGTGTCCATGCGACTCAAGACCGTCACGGCTGCTCCTTTCACGCCAGCAGGTTTTCGACTTACAATCGAAAACATGCCCTATGGTAGCACCGCCCATGAAGTGCTGGCCGTCGTATTCCAGGTTCGCATGGTCACCGCTGGCCCGGAACAACGGTCAAAGGCCGAAAAACCACAGCTCAACGTGCTGTTATGGCAACGCGCCCAGGACCCGCAGAAGGGCGCGTGGTCGCTTCCGGGGGGACGGATGCGCAACGACGAGGATTTGACGACCTCGGTTCGCCGCCAACTGGCCGAGAAAGTCGATCTCCGCGAGCTATCCCATCTCGAACAGCTTGCCGTGTTCTCCGATCCGCATCGGGTGCCGGGCACTCGGGTGATCGCGTCGACCTTCCTGGGGCTGGTTCCCTCCCCCGCAACCCCGGAGTTGCCCGAAGACACCCGCTGGCATCCGGTGAATTCCCTGCCACCGATGGCCTTCGATCACGGCCCGATGGTGGCCCATGCCCGCGCCAGGCTGGTCGCCAAAATGTCGTACACCAATATCGGGTTCGCGTTGGCTCCCAAAGAATTCGCGCTGTCCACGCTGCGCGGTATCTACGGTGCCGCGTTGGGCTATCAAGTCGATGCCACGAACCTGCAGCGGGTCCTGGCGCGTCGCAAGGTGATCACGCAGACCGGTACCGTGGCCCAATCCGGGCGCAGCGGCGGCCGCCCGGCAGCGCTGTACCGGTTCACCGATTCGCAGCTGAGGGTCACCGACGAATTCGCCGCATTGCGGCCCCCCGGCCAGGCCTGAAAGTCCCGGCACGACGGCTTCGGCTTCCGCAGCGTTTTCCGGGCCGGCGGGTCGGCAAGGATCGCGGTCTCACCGGATCTGATTGCCCAGCTCACCGATTGTGACGAGCGGCACGCCGCGCCCTTATCGCTCCAGCGACCGACGATGCCGTAAGTTGCATAAGAGCTGAGTAAGGCTATATAAGAGGTAGCTAAGAGGTGCTGGCCGCGGTTGAGGTGCCGGCGCCTGACTATGACTGGGCTAACTGCGCTGTCTCCTGGTCCGGGACGGATTGATGCGCGAGACGCCAAGGCCGAGAAGGGAGCCTGATGGTTAGCGTCGGCAATCTGGCAGATGCGCGCGCCGCGGAATGGATCGGCCGACCCTCGCATGAGGAGTTGCAGCGCAAGGTGCGCCCACTGCTGCCGTGCGACGATCCCTTTTATCAGCCGCCGGCGGGCTACCAGCATGCCGAACCCGGAACGGTACTGCGATCACGTGACGTCGAGCTGGCGTTTCTGGGTCTGATACCGCAATCCATCACCGCGACTCAGCTGCTGTACCGGACCACCGATATGAACGGAAACCCCGAGGCGACGGTGACCACGGTGATCCTGCCCGCCGAAGTTGCGCCGGGGCAGACCTGCCCGCTGTTGTCGTATCAGTGCGCGATCGACGCCATAAGCTCCCGATGCTTTCCGTCCTATGCGCTGCGGCGCCGGGCCAAGGGCCTCGGGTCGCTGACTCAGCTGGAGCTGTTGTTGATCACCGCCGCTGTCGCCGAGGGTTGGGCGGTTTCGGTACCCGACCACGAAGGCGCCCGGGGACTGTGGGGAGCTCCGTACGAACCCGGCTACCGCGTCCTGGACGGCATCCGGGCGGCCCTAAATTCGGAACGTCTCGGGTTGTCCCCGTCGGCTCCCATCGGGCTGTGGGGCTACTCGGGCGGCGGCCTGGCGAGCGCCTGGGCCGCTGAAATGTCTGGCGACTACGCGCCGGAGCTGGACATCGTCGGGGCTGTGCTGGGATCACCGGTCGGCGACCTGGGTAACACTTTCCGCCGGCTCAACGGCACCCTGCTCGCTGGTCTGCCCGCGCTGGTGGTGGCTGCGCTCGCACACACCTACCCCGGGCTGGACCGGGTGATCAAGCAACACGCCAACGACGCCGGGATAGACCTGCTCAAGCGGCTGGAAGGGATGACGACCATCGAGGCGGTCGTCCGCACGGCGAACAAGAACTTGGGCGACTATTTGGACGAGCCGCTCGAAGACGTCCTGTCCACCCCCGAGATCGTGCACGTCTTCCAGGACATCAAGCTAGGGGCCGCGGTACCGGCGCCCCCGGTCCTGATCGTGCAGGCGGTCCACGACTATCTCATCGACGTCGACGACATCGATGCGCTGGCCGAGGCGTATTCGGCCGGCGGCGCCAAAGTCACCTACCATCGGGATGCCTTCAACGAGCACATGGTGCTGCACCCGCTGTCGGCTCCGATGACGCTGCGCTGGCTCACCGACCGGTTCGCCGGGCGGCCGCTGAGCGAACATGTCATCCGGACTACCTGGCCGACCATGTTCAACCCGATGACCTACGCCGGCATGGCCCGACTGGCCGTCATTGCCGCCAAGGTCATCACCGGGCGTAAAGTCCCCCGCCGGCCGCTTTGACGGCGGTCAAGCCACCCCGGCTTCTGACACCGGCTCGGTCGGCGCGTTCGACGCCTGCTCACCGGCCGGACAGCGGCCCAAGTCGTCACGTGCGGTCCCGGCCGCAATCAACGCGTACACCAGTGACGCGGTGGCCGCCGGCGACAGTAGTGTGGCCGCCACCAGCGACGGCCGCCAGGCAAAGAACACCGGCGGCGCCTGCGTGACGTACGTCAGCGAATGATCGCCGCTTGCCAGCGGCACGGTGTCGAAATCCAGCGCGCCGTAGCGCAACCGAACCAGCAACGCCCCCACCGCCGCCGCTGCCGCCGCGGCGCCGACCAAGCCGACCGAAAGCGCGACGACCATCCCCGGTCCCCGGTGTTCGCGCCACTGCCACACCAGCACTGCCGCCACCACCGCCACCACACCCGACAGACCGAGCATCAAAAACGGGGCGATGAAGAAGTTCTGCGATTCTTCACCCAAATAGTCGTGCACCCGCTCGCCCGCGCGGGTGAGCGCCACAACCGCATGGATCGGTGGCGCCACCCACGCCCACAACGCACCTATCACCACACCGGTCAGCGACAAACCGAGCACCACGGTGATGGCCGCACTTTTGCGGGATGCGCGATCGGCGCCGGACGACTCTGGACCGGCCGGCGCGCTGGCCGTCTGCGGCGCCGGCGGACTCTGGGGCACGGATTCCTCGGTCACCGCTGCGCCTCCAGATCGGATGAATCCACCTGTCCGTGCCGGGAGCATCGTGCCCGCCACCCATCGGGACGAACCTGCACGGTCATTCGCCGGCCGCACTCCGCACAGAACCGTGGTGGCTCGAGACCCAATTGAGCGGCTGTCGGCGTGGCCGTGCCCGCCGGTTGCCCGGTGTAGACGTTGTAGGCACCGCCACCGACCGGATCGCCCCGATTTTCGACCACGTTTGCCGCCTTCTCACAAGGTGGCGTTGAGCGCCTTGATCGGCATCTGTAGGTCGTCGAGCAGCTGCAGGTCGGCCTCGGCGGGGCGGCCAAGGGTGGTCAGGTAGTTGCCGACGATCACCGCGTTGATGCCGCCCAGAATCCCCCGCTTGGCACCAAGGTCGCCCAGGGTGATCTCGCGGCCACCGGCGAAGCGCAGCATCGTGCGCGGCAGCGCCAGCCGGAAAGCCCCCACAGCCTTGAGCGCTTCGCCGACCGGCAGCACCTCCAAGTCGCCGAACGGGGTTCCCGGGCGCGGGTTGAGAAAGTTCAACGGCACCTCGTCGGGGTTCAGCTCGGCGAGGTTGGCAGCGAATTCGGCCCGCTGCTCCAACGTCTCGCCCATGCCGAGGATGCCGCCGCAGCACACCTCCATGCCGGCGTCACGCACCATCGTCAGCGTCTGCCAGCGCTCCTCCCAGGTGTGTGTGGTGACGACCTTGGTGAAGTACGAGCGGGCCGTCTCCAGGTTGTGGTTATAGCGGTGCACACCCATCGCCGACAGCTGCTCCACTTGCCGGGCGCTCAACATGCCCAGGGAGCAGGCGATGTTGATCTCGACTTCGTTGCGAATCGCCTCGATACCGGCCGCGACCTGGGCCAGCAGCCGGTCGTCGGGCCCGCGTACCGCGGCCACGATGCAGAACTCGGTGGCACCGGTCTTAGCGGTCTGCTTGGCCGCCTCGACCAGGCTGGGAATATCCAGCCACGCACTGCGCACCGGGGAGCTGAACAGGCCCGACTGAGAGCAGAAATGACAATCCTCGGGGCAGCCGCCGGTCTTCAGGCTGATGATGCCTTCCACCTCGACCTCGGGACCGCACCACCGCATCCGCACCTCGTGCGCCAGCCCCAGCAGCTCCTCGAGCCGCTCGTGGGGCAGCTGCAGCACCCGCAGCACCTGATCCTGGTTCAAACCCTCACCACGCTCCAGCACCTGCAGGCGGGCCTCGGCCAAAATGTCGGCCAGATTGTCCGGGTCGGGCACGCCATGCTGGCCGGCGTCGGTCGTCGGTCGAATCGGCGCTTGAGTCACCAGGTACTCCCCTACATCTTTGTCGTATCCGAGCGTTCGGAACGCAGTTATGGTGCGCGGCCGCATGCGAATACGCGGCCCGAACTAAAACGGTGTTCAGGCTAGGGTAACGGTCTGCGCGGGCCCAACAGCTTGTGGGCATGCCGCCGCGGCACCCGCCGCTGGGTATCGCACCTGCTTAGTCACCGTTTGGCGTGGGTACGGTGATCTTATTGGGCCATTTCGATGGCCTCCCTGTGAGAGCCCAACCGTGAGCCCCATGACCAGTGACCTGCACACCGAGTACTTGGCCCATCATGCGCTGTTGCTGGCGCTGCCGGCGTTCCTACCCGCGGTCATCGTCGTCGGTGTGGTGCTCTACGTGGCCATGCGAGACCGGCGCGGCTGACGAAAACAGGATTGACGAGCGCTTCATCTGGGCATTCGAGAACCGGAAAGAGTCAGCGGCTCGCCGATGAGATCCCGCGGGCCCCGGCGTGGAGGCGATGGCGATGGATTTGACGGTTGTTGCGGAGGCCGCGCCGGCGCGCGGCGCCAGCTTGAATCAAGTGATCGGCCTCTCGATCGCCGCGGTGGTGATCAGCGTGGTGATGCTGTGGATCGGGTATGCGCACCGCAGCCACCGGATCGGCTGGCTCGGCCGGTTCGCCGACCGGATGGCGGTCAAGTTCGAACGCCCGTCCTGGGTGGCGCTGCCGGTGCTGGTGTTCACCACGTCGATCATTTGCGCGCTGTTCGGCTTCATCTGGGACGTCAGCTGGCACATCGGCAACGGCCGCGATCCCGGCCCGCTGGCCAACCCGGCCCACTACTTCATCATCATCGGCCTGTTCGGCGTGTTCCTGGCCGGCATGATCGCGGTGGTGCTGCCCTTCGACAAGCCGGGCCCCGCGCCGGTGCGCATCACCCGCAACTGGCATGCCCCGGTCGGCGGTGTGCTGATGGCCGGCTGCGGACTTTACGCGATGATCGGCTTTCCGCTCGACGACATCTGGCATCGCATCTTCGGCCAAGACGTCACGCTGTGGGGCCCGACCCACTTGATGATGATCGGCGGCGCCGGATTTTCCCTGTTCGCGGTGCTCATGCTGGAGTACGAAGGCGGACGGACCATGGCAGAAGGGGATACCGAACGTCGGTTCGTGAAATTCTTGCGCTATCTGTCCTGCGGCGGATTGCTGATCGGCTTGTCGGTCTACCAGATCGAATACGACTTCGGTGTGGAGCAGTTCCGGCTGGTGCTGCAACCGATGATGATCGCCGCCGCCGCGGCGCTGGGGCTGGTGGTGGCTCGGATGACGATGGGCCGTGGGGCCGCGATCGTGGCGGCGTTGTTCGCGATTGCGCTGCGCGGGGCGGTTGCCCTGCTGGTGGGACCCGTTTTGGGGGCTCCGACGAACTGGTTCCCGCTGTATCTGGGTCCCGCCGTGGTCGTCGAATTGCTGGCGCTGACCCCGGTGTTCAAGCGCCCGATCGCCTTTGGCGCCGCCGCGGGCCTGGGCGTCGGCACCATCGGGCTCTGGCTGGAGTCACTGTGGATCGGGGCGGTCTATCACTACCCGTGGCCGGTGAGCATGTGGGGCGAAGCGCTGGCAATGGGGGTGCCGGTAGCAGTGCTGGCCGGGCTATGCGGGGCGATGACCGGCATGGTGCTCACCGGCCAACGCCTGCAGCGTCGCGGTATCGGGATCACGGTCGTGGCGGTGACGGTGCTGGCGATCGGCGGCGCGGTGGCCAACGGACTGCATATCGTCGTGCCTCAACAAGCGACCGCGACCATCACATTGACCGACCGGCCCAGCGACCCGGGCAAGCGCATGGTGTCGGCCGATGTGCAGCTCAATCGACCCGACCTCGTGCGCGGTGATCCGGAATGGGTCACCATCCTGTCCTGGCAGGGCGGAATGCAAAACCACCGAGGTCTGGTGATCGACCGACTCGATCGAGTCGGCCCGGGACACTATCGGTCCACCCAACCGATTCCCGTCTGGGGCTCGTGGAAGACCCTGCTGAGGGTTCAAGACGGTTACACGATGACCGCCGTGCCGATTTACGAGCCAGCCGATGAGGCCATTCCGGCAGCCGAGGTACCGGCCCTGGCATCCAGCACCCGGCCGTTCGTCCAGGAAATCACCGTCCTGCAGCGCGAACGCGACCAGAACACGCCGTTGTGGTTGTTCACCGCGGGATCGGTGGTGGTGCTGCTCTTCACGCTGATGGTGATTGCGGCCCTGACCTGGGGCGCCGGCCGGATCAATGCCGCCGAGACCACCCCCAAGGAGTCCGAACAGGAGAGACGACCTCTTCCGCGGGCGGCCTGACCCCGATGATTCGTCGTATCGCCAGCACGGCTTGGGTGCCGGTACTGATCTTGGGCCTGGCGGCCTGCGGTGGCTCACCGAGCCAGCCGCCCGCCGGGGGCTTGGCGGTCGATGTCACCATCGCCAACGACCAGGTGACGCCGTCGAACGCCACCCCGCAGGCCAAGGTCAAGTAGCCGATCACCCTGCGCGTCACCGGTGACGCCACCGATGAACTGCACGTACATTCGGTGCCCGATCACAAGTTCCAGGTCGCGGCCGCGCCGAACCAGACGTTTCAGTTCAGCGTCGACCTGCCGGGCAATGTCGACGTCGAGTTACATCACCTCAAGCGCACCATCGCCACGATTCACGTTCAGCCGTGAACCGCGCTGATGGCGAGGCGGTGCTGGCGCATGGCCTCGGGGGGTCCGGTGGTCTGCCGGTGCCGTACACCTATGCGATGGTAGCGGCGGCGTGGGCATTGACCTGTACGTGCGCCCTGGTGGCGGTTGCGTGGCGCCAGCCGCGGTTCGACCCGGCAAAACCCGGACACCCGTTGCCGAGGGCTGACCACACTGGTTGAATCCCGCGTCACCCGGTGGACGGCTGCCGGGCTGGGGTTGGCATTCGCGGTATGGGTGGCGCTGGGCCGGGATATGGGGTCCGCAAACGCAGGCCAACGGCCTGCTGGGAGCGTTTTAGGTGCTGCTGTGGGTCGGGTTGGTTGCGGTGTCGTTGGAGTTCGGCCCGGTGTGGCGAGTGGTCTCACCGGTACGGACGATATATCTGCTGCGGCGGCGCTGCATTCCGGAGCCCATGAGCCGGCCGCGGTTGGCCTATCCCGACGCCTGGGGGTACCGGCCGGCGGCGGCGGGCCTGTTCGCTTTCGTCTGGATGGTATTGGCCAGCCCCGACTCCGCATCGCTGACCGCGGTGCGGACGTGGTTGCTGGTCTACGCCGTGGTGTTGCTGGGCGGGACATGGTTGTGCGGCCGGCGCTGGTTGGCGCGGGCGGACCCGTTCGGCGGCACCTGCATGTCGCGTATGTGTTGTCCACGCACCCGCCGGTGTTGGCTACGATCAAGGTCGCGCGCGTGGTCACCGGGCACATCGTGGCGGTGATTGCGGCGCCCGACAAGGCCCTGCGGCTGCTGCCGGCCGGCCATCAGCTCTGCGGGCAACTCACCATGATGCTGGTCATGGTCGGCTACACATTCACCGGCTTGTATCTGCTGTTCGGCGGATAGTCAGCAGATCGGGTGCTCGAGCCGTTTGTTGCCCTCCCAGCGGCGCAAGCCGGCGAAACTGCCGTTGATCTGCGCCGGGCGTCCCGCGATGCGCAGCGCCCGTCCCAGCTGGCCGCCACCCACCCGGCGGGCCAGCGTGACGTGGGCCGTCCAGTGACCGGGCAGGCTATTGGACATCGGCGCCGGCGCCGTGTGCGGCAGGCAGACCCGGTGCACCTCGGCATGCAGTGCCAACAGCTCGCTCGTCGGCACCACCAGGCGCGTGAACACCACGTTGGCGCGCCCGAAGAGCGCCGGAGCGCCGATCGCACAGTTCAGTGGCAGTTTGCCGGCAACCGGGTGCAGCAACGCATCGACATCGGAGTCGATGTGGTCGGCGACGGCCAGCGTCACGTGCGGCCGGCTGGCCGGCGCCTGGCTGGGTATGCCGGCGGCCGCCAACTCGGCCCAGATACGGCGGACCGCCGCCTCGGTATCGGGGTCGAAGACCAGCTCGATCGAATGAACCATCAGACGACCAGCGTTCTCACCCACTCGGGGTCAAACGCGGCCGCGCTGATGGCCGCGAAGTCTTCGGCCACGCCGGCGCCCGCTGGAAGCACTGCCCGCACCGGAGCCATCCGGTCCAGCGCTGACCGATTGGAGGTCTCGACCAGGCCCGGGTGGGCCGGCCAGCTGCCGATCACCAGCCCGGCACAGTAAACCCCTTGGGCGGCAAGCGCTTCCAGTGTAAGCGCAGTGTGGTTGAGGGTGCCCAGGCCGGCGCCGACCACGACCAGCACCGCAGCCGGCAGGGTGACGGCGAGATCGCGCAGCGTGACGCCGCCGTCGGCGAGGTCGACAAGCAACCCGCCCGCGCCCTCGACAAGAGTCAGCCGGCCCGGGCGGTCCAGACCCCTGATGAGCTGCAACACCTGATCGCGCGCGGGCAACGCCATCCCGGCCTGCTGGGCCGCCGCCACCGGCGCCATGGGTAGCGGGTAGCGCGCCAACCCGGCCAGCTCGGTCACCGCCGACAACCGGCCCACCTCGGCCAGGTCGTCGTCGCCGGCGCCGGTGCCGGTCTGCACCGGCTTGCACACCGCTACGTCGATGCCGGCCTGGCGCGCATGTGACGCCAGCGCCGCACTGGCGATGGTCTTACCGACGCCGGTGCCGGTCCCGGTGACGAGCAGTACGGTCAACCGCGCGCCACAGCCAGAGCGTCGGTCAAGACACGGCGAGCCAACTCCAGCTCGTCGGCACTCAGCGAGGCGCGCGCCGTCAGCCGCAACCGCGACGTCCCGGGGGGCACCGTCGGAGGGCGGAAACAGCCAACCTTGACGCCGGCGTCCAGGCAGGCCGCCGCGGTGGCCACCGCCATCTCCGGGTCACCCAGCACCACGGACACCACGGCCGATTCCGGCGGTGAGGGCACACCGCAGATCCCGGCCAGGCGGCGGGCATGGGTGAGGACGGCGTCGGGCCGCCACGGCTCCGCCTTCAGCACCCGCAGGGCGGCACCCGCCGCGCCCACCGCCGCCGGTGCCAGACCGGTGTCGAAGATAAACGGCCGGGCCGCGTCGATCAGATGAGCGCGCACCGCCGCCGGCCCCAGAACTACACCGCCCTGGCTGCCCAGCGCCTTGGACAACGTCGTCGTCATCACCACATCAGGCGCACCCGCCAGCCCAACTTCGTGCAACAGCCCGCGCCCGCCGCCGCGTACCCCCAGACCATGCGCCTCGTCGACGACGAGCAGCGCCCGGTGCCGACGGCACACCTCGTGTAGCTCGCGGATGGGCGCCAGGGTGCCGTCGGCGCTGAACACCGAGTCGGTGACGACGACGGCGCGCCGCTCGGAGCGCGATCCCAGCGCCGCTTCCACCGCATCGAGGTCGCGGTGCGGGGTGACGACCACGCGGGCCCGCGAAAGCCGGCAGGCATCCACCAGGGACGCGTGCGAGTAGGCGTCGGACACCAACAGCGAACCGGGACCGGTCAAGCCGACAACAGCTCCCAGGTTGGCGGTGTAGCCGGAGGAGAACAACAACCCTGAAGAGGCGCCGACGTATTCGGCGAGCTCGGCTTCGAACTCCTGGTGCAGCTCGGTGTCGCCGGTGACCAGGCGGGAACCGGTGGCACCGGCGCCCCACACCCGCAGCGCCTGGACACCGCCGTCGATGACATCGCGATGCTGGGACAGGCCGAGGTAGTCGTTGGATGCCAGGTCCAGTTCGGTGGCGACGGCGGGACGTGGCCGCAGCGAGCGCCGCAACCCGGCCGTGCGGCGCTGCCGCTCGACCTCGTCGAGCCACGCCAGCGGTGACGTCTCGATCGGTGCCCGCGGGGAGGCGTTCATAGGCGTTCAGACTACGAGTCGCGCGACCTCGACCATCGCGGAGGTGATCTGCGCGATCTCGGCGGGCGGACAAATGTAGGGCGGCATCGCATAGACCAGGTTGCGGAACGGGCGCAGCCAGACACCATGGTCCAGGGCCACCGGGGTGGCGACGGTCAGATCGACCGGCCGGTCGCATTCGATGACGCCGATGGCGCCACACACCCGTACATCAGTGACCGCGGGCAATGTTCGGGCGGGCTCCAGCCCTGCGGTCAGCCCGGCCGCTATCTCGGCGATCCGCGAACGCCAGTCCTGTTCGAGCAGCAGCTCAACGCTGGCCACCGACACCGCGCAGGCCAGTGGATTTGCCATGAAAGTAGGCCCGTGCATCAGCGCACCGGCGGCACCGGTGCTGATGGTGTGCGCAATGCCGGTGGTACATAAGGTGGCGGCCAGGCTGAGATATCCGCCGGTGAGCGCCTTGCCCACACACATGATGTCCGGGCTCACCCCGGCATGGTCAGCGGCGAACAGTTCGCCGGTGCGGCCGAATCCGGTGGCGATCTCGTCGAAGATCAACAACACCTCGTGGCGACGGCAGATGTCGCGCACGTCGCACACGTATCGCGGGTCGTGGAAGCGCATTCCGCCCGCGCCCTGCACGACCGGCTCCACGACCACCGCGGCCAACTCGGCGGCATGTTCGGCCAGCTGCGCCTCGAACGCCGCGCTGTAGCCGGGGTCGTAGTCCCGCGGCACCTGCGAAGCGAACACCTGCCGGGCCAAGATGTCGGTCCACAGCGAATGCATGCCGCCGTCGGGGTCGCAAATGCTCATCGGCGTGAACGTGTCGCCGTGATAACCGCCCCGCCAGGTCATCAGCCGGTGCTTGGCGGGCCGGCCGCGGCTGCGCCAGTACTGCAGCGCCATCTTCACCGCGACCTCCACCGCCACCGAGCCCGAGTCGCTGAAGAACACCGTGTCCAGGCCCGGCGGGGTGAGCTCGACCAGCAGCCGGGCCAGCCGGGCCGCCGGCTCGTGGGTCAGGCCGCCGAACATCACGTGGTTCATCGTGGCCAGCTGAGTGGTCAAGGCCGCATCCAGAACGGGATGGCCGTGACCGTGGATGGAGGTCCACCATGAGCTCATCGCGTCGAGGACCCGGGTCGGGTGGCCGTCGCGGATCAACGTGAGCCAGGCGCCATGGGCGGCGACCGCCACTAGGGGCGGCAGCGCTTCGGCGCCGATGGTGCTGTAGGGGTGCCAGAGGTGGGCGGCGTCGATCGCGCTGATCTGCTCGGGCGTCAACCCGGGCGTTACCGCGGCAGCCATGGAGACCGAGAGTAATGCAGACGCCCCGCCGCCCATCGCGGTCGCGGGTCGCGGAAACCGCGGCCATCCGGGAGCATGCATGGCATGGCTGCGCCGAATCGTCCCCAAGACCGTCCCGGCTCCGGTACCGCCGACCCTCAGGCTCCGCGGGTGCTCAAGCTGCGGATCGTCCCGTGGGATGTGATCAGCACGGTTGTGGTATCGGGGTTGCTGCTTTATCTGGTGACCGCAACCAGTTGGCCGTCGCGGCTCTTCGCTTTCACCGACAACGTGTGCCTGTCCGAAGATTGCCCTCCGGTGCCCTACGGCGCCAACTACTACATCTATCCGCTGATGTGGGGCGGCATCGGCGCCGCCATAGCCGCGGCCGTCATCGGGCCGTTCGTGTCCATGGTGAAGGGCTGGTACATGTCCTTCTGGCCGATCATCGCAGTCGGCGTCATGACCGTCACGTCCGTGCTCGGGTATGCGCTGGCCGGCTTCAGCGAACGATACTGGCACTGATCGCCGCATCTGGTTGATCACGCGGCGGCAACGTCGGTGAGACCGAAATCACAACTGCCACGCAAGATTGGGTCAGCCCAGTCACCGTCCGGTCACGTTAAGACAAAAAATCCCGGCCGGGCCTGGCGGTTGTCCGCTTCTGTTGTCAAAGTGACTGTAGTGACTGGTGTGAATTACGTGGTTTCGGCCCAACGATTCACGCTTCCGAGTGCATGCAGCGCCGGCAGGTCTCGATGTAGCGGCCACCGCGTGAGTCATGCAACGGCGGCTGAGGCGCGAAGTCACCGCGCTGACGCAAGAAGGGCCCGGCAGGGTCCAGGAGGTTGGATCCCCATGAAACGCATCTACGCCTTCGTCATCGGTCTGGCGATGATGGTCAGCCCGATGGCGGCTGTCCCGGGCCTCGCGGCCGCCGACCCCGGCCTGAGGTCGACGGATTACCAGCAGGCCACCGACGTCGTCATCGCCCGCGGTCTTTCACAGCGCGGGGTGCCGTTCTCGTGGGCCGGCGGCGGTGTCACCGGCCCCACTCGCGGCAAGGGTTCCGGCATCTACACCGTCGGGTTCGACGCGTCGGGGCTGATCCAATACGCCTACGCCGGCGCCGGGATCAAGCTCCCGCGTTCCTCCGGCGAGATGTACAAAGTGGGCCAGAAGGTCCTGCCGCAGCAGGCACGCAAGGGCGACCTGATCTTCTACGGTCCCGAAGGCACCCAAAGTGTCGCCATGTATCTCGGCAACGGCCAGATGCTGGAGGTCGGCGACGTCGTTCAGGTGTCGCCGGTGCGAAGCAGCGGCATGGCACCCTACCTGGTCCGGATCCTCGGTACCCAGACCGCGCCCGGGCAGCAACTGCCGCCGCAGACACCATTGCCGCAGGCGCCGGTACCGCAGACACCGCTGCCACAGACACCGTTGCAGCAGGCGCCCGCGACCCAGGCACCACTGCAGCAGTTGCCCGCGCAACAGGCACCACTGCAGCAGCTGCCGGCCCAACAGGCACCACTACAGCAGGCGCCGTTACAGCAGGCGCCCGCAACCCAGGCACCACTGCAGCAGTTGCCCGCGCAACAGGCACCACTGCAGCACATGCCGGCGCAGCAAGCGCCCGCGCCGCCGGCTCCGGCGCAGCCCGCACCCGCCGGCACCCCCCGGTAACCTTCTCGGCCCAACGCAACCCGCCACCGGTCACCGCTGCTCAGCGCGGGGCCGGTGGCGGGTTTCGGTAAATTAGCGGTCGATCATGCAGACCCTGGCACCGCCTCCAACACCGACCGCGATGGGGTCGCGGGCGGCGGGCTTTTATCGGCATGATCTCGACGGCTTGCGGGGTATCGCAATTGCGCTGGTCGCCGTATTCCACGTGTGGTTCGGCCGGGTTTCCGGCGGTGTGGACGTGTTTCTGGCGTTGTCCGGCTTCTTCTTCGGCGGCAAAGTACTGCGGGCGGCCCTTGATCCAGAGGTGAAGCTGTCGCCGATAAGCGAGGTGTTCAGGCTGGGCCGCCGCCTGGTTCCGGCGCTGGTCGTGGTCCTTGCCGGCTGCGCGTTGCTCACCGTGCTGGTGCAACCGCAGACCCGCTGGGAGACGTTCGCCAACCAGAGCCTGGCCAGCCTGGGTTACTACCAGAACTGGGAACTGGCCAACTCGCAGTCGGACTACCTGCGCGCCGGCGAAGCCGTCAGCCCGCTGCAGCACATCTGGTCCATGTCAGTGCAGGGCCAGTTCTATCTGGCATTCCTGTTCCTGGTTGCCGCGTGCGCATATGTATTCAGGCGTCCCCTGGGACCCCGGCTGCGAACGCTGTTCGTCGTGCTGCTCAGCGCGCTCACGATCGCGTCGTTCGGCTACGCGATCGCCGCCCACCAGGCCAACCAGGCCAGCGCGTATTACGACAGCTTCGCGCGGGCGTGGGAGCTGCTCCTGGGGGTGCTCGTCGGTGCGTCGGTGCCCTACATCCGCTGGCCAAGGTGGCTGCGCACCGTCGCCGCCACCGCCGCGCTGGCGGCAATCTTGTCGTGCGGCACCCTGATCGACGGCGTCAAGGAGTTCCCCGGCCCCTGGGCGCTGGTGCCCGTCGGGGCAGCGATGCTGATGATCATGGCCGGAGCCAACCGGCAAGCCCATCCCGGTACCAGCCATCGACTGCCCCTGCCGAACCGGGTGCTGGCGATCGGGCCGCTGGTGACGTTGGGGGCGATGGCCTACTCGCTGTATCTGTGGCATTGGCCGCTGCTCATCTTCTGGCTCTCCTACACCGGCCACCGGCACGCGAACTTCCTTGAGGGCACCGCGGTGCTGCTGGTCTCGGGTTTACTGGCCTACCTGACCCTTCGCCACGTCGAGGACCCCCTGCGGTACCGGGCGTCCGCCGCCACCGCGCAAGCAACTCCCGCCGCGATGCCCTGGCAGCTGCGATTGCGCCGGCCGACCATCGCGCTGGGATCGGTGGTGGTGCTGCTGGGCGTCACGTTGACCGCGACGTCGTTCAGCTGGCGTGAACATGTCATCGTCGCCCGCGCCTCCGGCAAGGAGCTCAGCGGACTCAGCACCAACGACTATCCCGGCGCCCGAGCCCTGATCAACCATGCCCGGGTGCCCACCCTGCGGATGCGTCCCACCGTCCTGGAAGTCAAAGAGGACCTGCCGGCGTCCACCCGGGACGGGTGCATCAGTGACTTCGTCAATCCGGCTCTGGTCAACTGCACCTACGGCGACGGGGACGCGCCCCGAACCATAGCGCTCGCCGGCGGGTCACATGCCGAACACTGGCTGCCGGCGCTGGACCTGCTCGGGCGTCTGCACCACTTCAAAGTGGTGACCTACCTCAAGATGGGCTGCCCGCTGTCCACCGAGGAAGTCCCGTTGATCATGGGCAACAACGCCGCGTACCCACAGTGTCGCGAGTGGGTGCAGGCGACCATGGAAAAGCTCGTCGCCGATCGTCCCGATTACGTGTTCACCACGTCTACCCGGCCGTGGAACATCAAGCCCGGCGACGTGATGCCGGCCACCTACATCGGGATCTGGCAAACGTTGTCGGATAACAACATTCCCATCCTGGCGGTTCGGGACACCCCGTGGATGGTCAAGGACGGCCAACCATTCAAACCGGCGGACTGCCTGGCCAAGGGGGGCAATGGGCAATCCTGCGGGATCAAGCGGTCCGACGTGCTCTCCGACTACAACTCCACCCTGGATTTCGTGGCGCAGTTTCCGCTGCTGAAGCCCATCGACATGTCGGATGCGATATGCCGGCAGGATTTCTGCCGCGCGGTGGAGGGCAATGTGCTGATCTACCGCGACTCTCACCACCTAACCCCGACGTATATGCGAACCATGGCACCCGAACTGGGGCGACAGATCGCGGCGATCACCGGCTGGTGGTGATTGGGCGCCGCCGCGATGCGGCGCGAAACAGCCGGACACGAGCGCGAATCACCAAACGGCGCCATGCCGGACGCGGATAAGGTCAAGCCATGTCGCCGAACAACGCCGAACGCTCAGGCGGGGCCGGGCCCATGCTGCGTACCGTATGGCCGGGTACCCCATATCCGCTGGGAGCTACCTATGACGGTGCCGGCACCAACTTTTCGGTGTTCTCCGAAATCGCCGAGAAGGTCGAGTTGTGCCTGATCGCCAACGACGGTAGCGAAACCCGGATCTCCTTGGACGAGGTCGACGGATACGTCTGGCACGCCTATCTGCCCAACATCACCCCCGGCCAGCGCTATGGGTTTCGGATTTACGGGCCCTTCGATCCCTCGGCCGGACATCGCTGTGACCCCAGCAAACTGCTGCTCGACCCGTACGGGAAAGCCTTCGACGGCGATTTCACCTTCGGGCAGGCGCTGTTCTCCTACGACATGAGTGCAGTGGATCCAGATGGCGATTCGGCCGACCCGGGCATCCCGCCCATGGTTGATTCCCTGGGCTCCACCATGACCAGCGTGGTGATCAACCCGTTTTTCGACTGGGGGTACGACCGGGCGCCGGTCACCCCGTACAACGAGACGGTCATCTACGAGGCTCACGTCAAGGGGATGACGCGAACTCATCCCGGCATCCCTGAGCAACTACGGGGCAGCTACGCCGGCCTGGCCCACCCGGTGATCATCGATCACCTCAAGTCGCTGAACGTCACCGCGCTGGAACTGATGCCGGTACACCAGTTCCTGCACGACTCCCGACTACTCGACTTGGGCTTGCGTAACTACTGGGGCTACAACACGTTTGGCTTTTTCGCCCCCCACAACCAATACGCGTCGAACCGGCAACCCGGCGGCGCGGTGGCCGAGTTCAAATCGATGGTGCGCAGTCTGCACGAAGCCGACATCGAGGTGATCCTGGACGTGGTGTACAACCACACCGCCGAAGGCAACCATCTGGGTCCCACGATCAACTTCCGCGGCATCGACAACGCCGCGTACTACCGGCTCGTCGACACGGACCTGCGGCTGTACAAGGACTACACCGGTACCGGTAACAGCCTCAACGCCCGCCACCCACACGTGCTGCAACTGATCATGGACTCGCTGCGCTACTGGGTGCTCGAGATGCACGTCGACGGATTCCGCTTCGACCTGGCCGCGACCCTGGCCCGAGAGCTGCACGACGTGGACCGGTTGAGCGCATTCTTCGATCTGGTACAGCAGGATCCGGTGGTCAGCCAGGTCAAGTTGATCGCCGAGCCCTGGGACGTCGGTGAGGGCGGCTACCAGGTCGGCAATTTTCCCGGTTTGTGGACGGAGTGGAACGGGAAGTATCGGGATACTGTGCGTGACTATTGGCGGGGCGAGCCCGCAACCCTGGGCGAGTTCGCCTCCCGGCTGACCGGGTCGTCGGACCTTTACGAGGCGACCGGCCGCCGCCCCAGCGCGAGCATCAACTTCGTCACCGCCCATGACGGCTTCACCCTCAACGACCTGGTGTCTTACAACGAAAAGCACAACGAGGCCAACGGCGAGGCCAACCGCGACGGAGAAAGCCACAACCGGTCGTGGAACTGCGGCGTCGAAGGACCCACCGACGACCCCGACATCACGGCGCTGCGCCGCCGCCAGATGCGCAACTTCTGGGCCACCCTGATGCTCAGCCAAGGCACACCGATGATCCTGCACGGCGACGAGATCGGGCGCACCCAGAACGGAAACAACAACGTCTACTGCCAGGACTCCGAATTGTCGTGGATGGACTGGACTTTGGTGGACAAGAGCTCGGATCTGCTGACCTTCGCGCGCAAGGTGACCGCGTTGCGCAAGAACCACCCGGTGTTTCGCCGGCGCCGGTTCTTCGAGGGCGAACCGATCCGAAGCGGCGACGAAGTGCACGATATCGCCTGGTTGACGCCGGACGGCCGGGAAATGACACACGAGGACTGGGGCAAGAGCTTTCACCAGTGCGTGGCGGTGTTTCTCAACGGCGACGCGATCACCGCACCCAACGCACGAGGTGAGCGAGTCGTCGACGATTCATTCCTGTTGTGCTTCAACGCTCACGGCGAACCGGTGGACTTCGTAATGCCCCATGGCAGCTACGCGCAGGAGTGGACCGTGGAGCTCGACACCGACGACCCGTCCGGCGACTCCAACCAGGTCGTCAACGCCGGAGAGCAGATCTCGCTGCCCGCCCGTTCACTGCTTGTGCTCCGTAAGACGTTGTGACGCATGGCTTTGCCCGTCCTGTCCAGCTACCGGCTGCAACTACGCGGTGCCTCGAGCGGGTTCGCGTTCACCTTTTCCGACGCCGAAAACCTGCTGGACTACTTCGACGAACTCGGCGTGTCGCACCTGTACCTGTCCCCGATCATGACCGCGGCCGCGGGGTCGAGCCACGGCTACGACGTCACCGACCCGACAACGGTGTCGGCGGAGCTTGGCGGTGCAGACGGGCTGGCCAGGTTGTCCGAAGCGGCCCGAGCCCGCGGCATCGGTCTGGTCGTCGACATCGTGCCCAACCATGTGGGCATCGACAAGCCCGAGCAGAACGCCTGGTGGTGGGACGTCTTGCGGCACGGCCGGTCGTCGGCCTACGCCAGCTACTTCGACATCGACTGGGATCTCGAAGACGACGGCCGGATCGTGCTGCCGGTTCTGGGCTCCGACGACGATGTCGCCGACCTGAAAGTCGACGAGGACCTGCTGCGGTTGGGCGACCTGACGCTGCCCGTCGCACCCGGTACCGCGGCGGGCACCGGCCCGGAGGTGCACGACCGTCAGCACTACCGGCTGGTGGGCTGGCGAAACGGGCGATGCGGCTATCGCCGGTTCTTCTCGATCACCTCGCTGGCCGGGCTGCGGCAGGAAGACCGGGCGGTGTTCGACGCCTCGCACACCGAGGTCGCCCGGTGGTTTGCCGAGGGCCTCGTCGACGGCGTGCGCATCGACCACCCTGACGGTCTGTCGGATCCGTGCGGATACCTCGCGTGGTTGCGCGAACTGCTCGGTCCGGACGCATGGATCGTGATCGAAAAGATCCTGGCCGCCGACGAGGCGCTGGAGTCCACGCTGCCGGTGGCCGGCACCACCGGCTACGACGTATTGCGGGACATCGGCGGACTCTTCGTCGATCCCAGCGGAGCCCAGGAGCTCACCGCCCTGGTCGAGTCCGCGGGAGTGAATTATCAGGCAATGCCGGAAATGTTGGCCGCGTTGAAGATCCGTTCGGCCACCGGCACCCTGGCAAGCGAGTTGCGCAGGCTGCGCCGGACCATCGTGGCCGCCGCCGGCGCCGATGACCCGTTACTGCCCGAGGCGGTGGCCGCGCTGCTCACCCATATCGGTGTCTACCGCTGCGACTACCCGGGCCTGGCCGCGGTAATGCCCACCGGCTTGGCCGAAACCCAGGCGGCGGCACCGGAATTGGGGCCCGCGCTGCAGATCGTCGCCGCGGCACTGGCCGGTGGCGGCGAACCGGCCACCCGGCTGCAGCAGCTCTGCGGCGCGGTGACCGCCAAGTCGGTCGAGGACTGCTACTTCTACCGCGACTCCCGGCTGGTTTCACTCAACGAGGTAGGGGGCGAACCGCTCCGTTTCGGAGTGGGGGCAGCGGAGTTTCATCACAGCGCCGCCACCCGGGCCCGGATGTGGCCGCACACGATGACGACGCTGACCACCCACGACACCAAACGCGGTGAGGATGTGCGCGCCCGGATCGGCGTGCTCTCGCAGGTTCCGTCGCTGTGGGCCGAGTTCGTCGCTCGCTGGGAGATCCAGGTGCCCTCCCCCGACCCGGCGACGGAACAGTTCTTGTGGCAGAACATCTTCGGGGTGTGGCCCGTCAACGGTGAGGTGACCGGCGAGCTTCGCGACCGGCTGCACCACTACGCCGAGAAGGCCATTCGGGAAGCGGCCTGGCATACCTCGTGGAACGACCCGAACACCGATTTCGAGGACGCGACACACCGCTGGCTCGATACCGTGCTCGACGGTCCGGTGGCAGAGCAGCTGACCGGGCTGGTGGCTCAACTACACCCGCACGCGGCAAGCGACGCGCTGGGTCAGAAGCTGCTCGCGCTGACCGTACCCGGGATACCCGACGTCTACCAGGGCACCGAACTGTGGGACGACAGCCTGGTCGACCCGGACAACCGTCGGCCCGTCGATTACACCGCCCGCCGCACCGCACTGAAAGCGTTGGCACACCCCAAGATTCGCGTCGTCACCACCGCACTTCGGCTCCGGCGCTCCCGTCCGGACAGCTTCCTGCATGGTGGCTACGTTCCGGTGCTGGCCGATGGCGACGCCAGTGACCATGTGGTGGCGTTTCGTCGCGGCGAGGACATCGTTGTCGCGGTGACCCGCTGGACCGTGCGGCTGGAGGAAACCGGCTGGGGTAACACCGTGGTGCCGCTACCGGATGGGTCCTGGACCGACAGGCTTTCCGGCGCCACGGCAAGCGGGCCGACCTCGGCCGCCGAACTTTTCGCAGACCTGCCCGTCGTCCTGCTGGAGCGCAACCGTGACTGAATTTCGGGTCTGGGCACCCAAACCCGAGTTGGTGCGCCTTGACGTCGACGGCCGGGTGCACGCGATGACTCGTTCGGACGACGGGTGGTGGCACGCGGACGTCGATGCGCCACCGCGCGCCCGCTACGGATATCTGCTCGACCAGGACCCCACCGTGCTGCCCGATCCCCGATCACCGCGGCAACCCGACGGGGTGCACGCACGCTCGCAATTATGGGGCCCGGCCGATGCGACCTGGACCGACGGCGATTGGCCGGGCCGTTCAATCGAAGGCGCGGTGATCTACGAACTGCACCTGGGCACCTTCACCGGCGCCGGCACCTTCGACTCCGCCATCGAAAAGCTGGACTATCTGGTCGATCTCGGGATCGATTTGGTCGAGCTGATGCCGGTCAACTCCTTTGCCGGCACCCACGGCTGGGGATACGACGGCGTGCTGTGGTACAGCGTGCACGAACCCTACGGCGGACCCGACGGGCTGATCCGGTTCGTCGACGCCTGCCACGCACGCGGTCTGGGGGTGCTGGTCGACGCGGTGTTCAACCACCTCGGTCCGTCGGGGAACTACCTGCCGCGGTTCGGGCCCTACCTCTCGTCGGCGAGCAACCCCTGGGGCGACGGCATCAACATCGCCGACGCCGACTCCGACGAGGTGCGCCGCTACATCATCGGGTGTGCGCTGCGCTGGATGCGCGACTTTCACGCCGACGGGCTGCGGCTGGACGCCGTGCACGCGCTGGTGGACACCACCGCCATCGATATCCTCGAAGAACTCGCCGGCGAAACTGCTTGGCTGTCAAAACAGCTGGGGCGGCCGCTGTCGCTGATCGCCGAGAGCGATCGCAATGATCCGCGGCTGATCACGCCGCGCGATTGCGGCGGTTACGGGCTGACCGCGCAATGGTCCGACGACATCCATCACGCCATCCACACCGCGGTGTCCGGCGAGCGCCAAGGGTATTATGCGGATTTCGGTTCGCTGGCCACACTGGCACACACCTTGCGGCACGGTTACTTTCACGCGGCCACCTATTCGTCGTTCCGGCACCGCCGCCACGGCCGGCCGCTGGATACCGCGACCATCCCGGCCACCAGGTTGCTCGCCTATACCTGCACCCATGACCAGGTCGGCAACCGGGCCCTCGGAGACCGCCCGTCGCAAAACCTGACCGGTGGCCAGCTGGCGATCAAGGCCGCGCTGGCCCTCGGATCACCTTATACAGCAATGCTTTTCATGGGCGAAGAGTGGGCGGCTTCGACGCCGTTCCAGTATTTCAGCTCGCATCCCGAACCGGAGCTGGCCCGGGCCACCGCCGAGGGACGCAAGGCCGAATTCGCCGAGCACGGCTGGGATGCCGACGACATCCCCGACCCCCAAGATCCGCAGACGTTTGCGCGCTCCAAGCTGAAGTGGGATGAGCGCCATGCCGGCGAACACGCGCTCGTGCACCGCTTTTATCGCGATCTGATGGCGTTGCGGCGCAACGACCCCGATATGGCCGATCCCTGGCTGGAGCACCTGATCGTCGACTACGACGAAGACGGGCGTTGGATCATCGTGTGCCGCGGCCGGTTGCGCATCGCGTGCAACCTGGGCGCCGAGCCGGTGCCGGTGCCCGTCACCGGCGAAGTGGTGCTGGCTTGGGGTGAGCCGGCAGTCGATGCCGATCACACTGCGCTGGAAGGCCATTCGGTCGCCATTCTCCGCTGCGGATAAGGGCGCGAGCAGACGCAGAATCGCACTGTTGTGGTCACAACAGTGCGATTCTGCGTCTGCTCGCCCACCGTTAGCTCACACGCTGCGACGGCCGGTGACGTGCATCGCCTCGGCAATCGAGTCGGCAAGGGGGTCGATCTCGCCCACGGTCAGATCGGCAATGGTGATGCGCATTCCGGCCGGGGTCGCAATCCGAAACCGCGATCCCGGCGCCGCCGCCCAGCCGGTGTTGAGCAGGCGGGTGATCGCCACCGTCTCGTCGGGCACCGGAATCCAGACGTTCAGCCCGGATCGGCCATACGCAACGACACCGCGGTCGGCCAGAGCAGCGCGCAACCGTACGCGGGTATCGGCGTAGCGCCGTTCGGCCTTGCGGACCAGGCGCGTTGCGGCCTCGTCCGACCACAGCGTGACGGCCAGATCCTGCAGCAGGTGGCTCACCCAGCCCGGCCCGAGCCGCAGCCGACCCTGCACCCGTTCGACCGTCCGCTGGTCTCCGGCAAGGACGGCCAGGCGCAGGTCGGGGCCATAGGCCTTCGACGCAGAACGCACGAAAGCCCAGTGGCCGGTTGAGCCGGCCAGCGTGTGCAGCGGCACCCCAGCGATGCCGGCGCAGTGGTCGTCCTCGACGAGTAGCACGTCGTCGGATCGGCCCGCCAACAGTTTGCCCAGCGCGGCCGCGCGATCCGCGGACAACGCCGCCCCGGTCGGATTCTGCGCACGGGTGGTGACCACCAGTGCCCGCACGCCGCGGCCCAGCGCCCGGGCAAGGTCGGCAACCAGCGGCCCGTCGTCGTCGACTCGTACCGGCTCCGCGTTAAGCCTCAGTGCCGCAAGCAGATCGAGCAGATTGGCCCAGCCCGGGTCCTCGACGGCGACCCGGTCACCGGGTCGCAGGTGTGCGCTCAGCGCCCGCTCAATCCCGTCGAGCGCGCCGCTGGTCACCGCGAGGTGATGGGCCGGGACGGCATCCGCGGTCAGCGCGGCGCGAGCATGGTGGACCAACTCGTCCGACATCGGCGGCTGTCCGTAGAGGACGGGCGGTCCGGGACGGGTCCGCAGTCGCGCGGCGCCGATCGGCAGCAAAGCGGGGTCCGGGTTTCCGGTGGACAAGTCTCGGGCGCCTTCGGGGACATCGAGACCGAGTGCGGAGCGAGGTGTCGTGGCCGGGCGGTTCCGCACCCGGGTACCGCGCCGCCCCGCGGTCTCGACGGCCCCGCGATCACGAAGGATACGGTAGGCGGCGGCCACCGTATTGGGATTCACGCCGAGTTGCCCCGCGACATCGCGGATCGGCGGCAGGGTGTCGCCGGGCGCGAGACTGCCTTGGGAGATGGCTTGTTCGACGCTGGTGGCTATGGATTCGGCACCCGTCCCCGTTATCCTATATTGTGCTGGCACAGTCATAATTATGTACTAGTACGGAAGCGATGGCAATCATATGTCCCCTGCATACCAACCAACGCCGCGCACCACCCCCTCTCGCTACCGCGAGCGTGCACATTACGACCGCGAGACCGTCCACCGCATCCTGGACGAGGCGTTGTTCTGTCATCTCGGCTATGTCCGCGACGGCGGGCCGGTGGTCTTGCCGACCATGCATGTCCGCTGCGGCGAGACGGTGTACATTCACGGCTCCACCGGCAGCGGACCCATGCTTGGCGCCAAGCCAGCCGGCCTGCCCGTCTGCGTCACCGCCACCGTCGTCGACGGGCTGGTGCTGGCTCGCTCGGCGATGCACCATTCCCTGAACTATCGCTCGGTGGTCGTGATGGGCAGCGCGCGTGTGGTGGACGACGACGCCGAGAAGTTGCCTGCCTTGCAGGCGCTGCTCGATCACATCCGGCCGGGCCGCGCCGCCGACTGCCGGACCCCCAACACCCGTGAACTGGCCGCCGCCGCGGTGCTTGCGCTCGAGCTGGTCGAGGTTTCGGCCAAGGTGCGCCATGGCGGGCCGGTCGACGATCCGGAAGATCGTGCGCTGCCGCATTGGGCCGGGGTCATCCCGCTGACCGTGACGGCGGGGACACCGCAACCGGCCGACGATCTCGACCCCGCTACCCCGCTGCCGGACTACCTGACCGCCGCGCGCAGACCCTGAGATACCGGTGCGCTCACCGTATGCGGCTACCCGAACCCGGCTCGGCAGCGCTCGCACGCCAAGTGCTGTCCCACCATGTCCCGACCAGCACGACGACACCGCCCCAGGCCATGCCCAAGAGCCAGCCGGCCAGCACATCGCTGATGTAGTGCACTCCCAGATAAATCCGTGAGAACCCGACCACGGCGGTCCAGCCCATCGCCAAAGTCCACACGATGATTCGCCCGGTCCACGACATGATCAACCAGCGGGCCACCAGCCACCCTGAGAGCAATGTGACCGCGGCGGTACCCGCCGCGTGCCCGGAGGGAAAGGAGTATCCGCCTTCGGCGATCGTTGCGAAAGGCATGGCGGGCCGATCCCGGACTACCAGCGCTTTTGCAACGAGAACCACCAGTGCAATACCACCACCACCGACCAGAGCAAGCACCACCGGCAGCCACGACCTGCACCGAAAAACGACAGCAGCGCAGGTCAGCACGATGAGCGCCGCCATCCCGACCGGACCGCCCGCCGCGGTGACCACCCGCAGCGTCGTGGTCAACCACAGGTCGCGGTGAGCTGCAAGCCATTCGGCAGCCGGTTGGTCGATCCCCGCTATGCCGTCACCCTCGAGGACGTCATCGAGCACTTCGGTGAAGCAGACCGCCAACGCGGTGACCACCGCAGCGCCGATGAGCAGCGCGACACCGGCGACCTCGGACACCGCCAGTCGGCGAGTCGGCGCCCCTCCCCCGGCGCCGGCCCGCGCGCGTAGCCACGCCACCACGCGGCCGATCACGGCGACGTTGCATGCCCGCGCCCACAATCCGCGAATCGGCGTCTCGTTCCGGGCGATCCACGTCGCCGCGGCCACCAGTAGTGCCAGACACGCCACGGTCGCTGCGCTCACCAGACCGAAACCGGGCGTACCGGGTTTAGATGGCTGGCTCATGTTTCAACCCAACGTGCAAGGGAACGCGGCGGTCCGGGCGTCGACCAGGTTATCAAGCCATCGGCCCGTGCAGATGTGAGCAAGAATGCCGGTTACAGCAAGTAGCGGTAGGCCGGCGAACCCGGCTCGAGGGCTTCGATGTGAAGGTCGGTCGCCCGCATCCGGGCCAACAGTCGATCCAGGTCCGCGGCCGACCCGAGCTCGATACCTACCAGGGCTTCGCCGGTCTCGCGGTTGTTGCGTTTGACGTATTCGAACAGGGTGATGTCGTCGGTGGGGCCGAGCACCCCGTCAAGAAACCGGCGCAGCGCACCGGGCTCCTGCGGGAAGTCCACCAGGAAATAGTGCTTGAGGCCCAGGTGAACCAACGAGCGCTCGAGCACCTCGCCATACCGCGACACGTCGTTGTTGCCACCCGAGATCAGGCACACCACGGTGGACCCGGGCTCGATGTCGGCTTCCAGCAAGCCGGCGACCGACAGGGCGCCCGCCGGTTCGGCGATGATGCCCTCGTTCTGATAGAGATCGAGCATCGCGGTACACACCGCGCCCTCGTCGACGGTGGTGATGGACACCATGTCCCCGGCGGCTGCCAGCGCCGTATACGTCAGCGTCCCGGCCCGGCTGACCGCAGCGCCGTCGACGAACTGGTCCACGTGGTCCAACGTCACCGGCTCGCCCGCGGCCAGCGCGGCCATCATCGCGGCGGCCCCGGCCGGCTCGATACCCAGCACCGCGGTGGTTGTCGTTCGCTCCGCCAGGTAAGTGGTAATCCCGGCGATGCAGCCGCCGCCACCCACGGGCACCACCACCAGGTCAGGCTCTTGGACGATCGGGCCGAGCTCGGAAAGGATTTCGACGGCGATGGTGCCCTGGCCGGCGATGGTGCGCAGGTCGTCGTAGGGATGTACCAGCGTGGCGCCGGTGCGGCGAACGTCTTCCAGCGCCGCCGCGGCGGCCAGGTCATAGGTCGCCCCGCCCACGATCAACTCGATGAACTCCCCGCCGTGGTAGCGGATTCGGTCTCGCTTTTGTTTGGGTGTTTTGGCCGGGACATAGACGCGGCCGTGCACCCGCAGTGCCCGGCAGGCGAAAGCGAAGCCCTGCGCGTGGTTACCCGCCGAGCAGCACACCACGCCGGCGGCCAGCTCCTCATCGGTCAGTTGCACCAGCAGGTTGTAGGCCCCCCGCAGCTTGTAAGAGCGCACCACCTGCAGGTCTTCGCGTTTCAGATAGACCGTCGCGCCGGTGATCGCCGACAACCGGTCACTGCGCTGCAACGGCGTCGGTGTGATGACCGGGGCAATCCGCTTCGCCGCACTGTCGATGTCAGCCGCCGACAGCAGCGGCAGGCTGCTCGGGCCCTGGCTCAGTTCAGCGGACACCGATCAATGGTGCCATGCCAGCCGCCGGGCGACTCAGCTCACCGGCGTCAGCACGAACACCGGGATCTGGCGGTCGGTCTTTTTCTGGTATTCGGCGTAGTCCGGCCAGGCTTGCACGGCCCTGTCCCACCACGTGGCCTTCTCGTCGCCGAATACCTCACGGGCCTGGTAGTCACGGGTGACAGTGCCATCCCGAAGCTCGACCCGCGGGTTCTTCTTGACGTTGTAGTACCACACCGGGTCCTGCGGGGCCCCGCCCAACGAGGCGACGACTGCGTACTCGCCGTTATGCTCCACCCGCATCAGCGGCGTCTTGCGCAGTTTGCCGGTCTTGGCCCCGACGGTGGTCAACAAAACGACGGGTTTGCCCTTGAGTTCTGCGCCTTCGGTCCCGCCTGATTCCGAGTACTTGTCGGCCTGTTCGCGCGACCAGTCGAGGGGGCTGGGCGCGTATTCACCATCTAACGGCATAAGCACCACTCTAGAGAGGCATGCTCGAGCCGCCGCGGCGTCCAGGACTCGCGAGGCGATCCGGCCGCTGTCGCCGCCGCCCCGAAGCTCCGATCTCAACTTCGGTTACCCGAAATCAAAGTAACGGTATCCTGAATTCATGACCACAGCCGAACGATTGCGTTCGTTCGCCGCCCCGAATAATGCGAACGTGCTGATCGCGGGTGTGCCCTGGCCGCGGCACAAGTTGTTCGCCGTGATCGCCGGGTTCGCCGCCCTGGTACTGCTCGGGGTGGTGACCATGAGTGCAGCCGCGGCTGTGCTGGGCGCCGCCGCAGTGGGAATCGTGGTCGGCCTGGTGTTGAAGGTGCTGACGCCGGCCCAGCGCTAACCGCGGTTCACCGAGTTCTGGCCAGTTCGGCGATCGCGTTGACCCGCCGTATGGCCGTCGCGATCTCGTCGGCGAATTCACGCCGCCGTTGGGCGATGTCGTGGGAGTCGGAGTCGGGGGCTCCGTCCACCAGCTCACGATGGCGAGCCAGTCGAAGTGCGGTCTTGAAAAGCTCCATCGACCGCGACTCGGCGTTGGCAATTCTGCGCTGTAATTCCCACTGCTTGCCCACCTGCAGACACTCGGCAAGAAACGCCTGCTCGTCGAACACGTCGTCTTCGCAGGCGGCCAGCCGGTCGGCAACGATGTGGTAGGCGTCCAGGAACGGCCGCAACACCAGATGCGCGAGCAGCAGATCGGCCGACTCCAGCAGCCGCCGCACCTGCTCCGCGGTGGCCGCCTTGGTGGTGTCTTCCACCGGCCCGATCAGCCGGACTTCGTCGGCGAGGTCCTTCTCGAACTGCGCACGCGCCGAGAACAGGAACTCGAACTTCAGGAGCTCGCGAAGCCGCAGCGCCTCGTCGCGCACGGTAGCCGGTAACACGGAACCATTCCCGGAACGTTCGGAGATCTCTGCGGCCGCCAACAACGCCATCTCCGCGATCGCACGGTCGACAAAGATGTGGATTGCGGTGTTGCGATAGAACGCGGCGACGAGATGCTGGTCCTCGCCGATGCCCCACACCGCTTCGGTACCGGCCTCGTAGACGCTCACCACCCCCGACGCCACCATTTGGTGCAGGGCCCATCGGATCGTGGAGCGGTTCGTCAGATCCGCCGCGCCGGCCACCGACCAGTGGCGCGCCGCGATGTAGCTGGCCAGCGGCTGCACCGTGGCCAGCACCTCGCTGATGGACAGCGAGCGGTCAGCACCCAGCAGCGCCAGACTGACCACCGCGGTCGGCGTGACCGGCGTGGCACGGTTGATGCGGTGTTCCACGTCGAGGGCAATGCGTTCGATCTCGGTCCCGGTCCCCGATTCGTCGGCCCGCAACTCCTCGAGGCGTTTGCGCAGCGGCAGCGGCTCGCCGAAGTCCAGGTAGGCACGGCCGAGCCGTTCACCCTGCTGGCGCGCGAGCCGGATCAGGAAGCGCAAGTCTTCCGGTGGTTTCACCGCACCATAGGCCTCGGTGGTCATGGCCTCCACCTCGTGCAGCTGGTCGTACACGATGGACGTCGGCACCAAATACACCTCCGGACCGTCGATTTCGTCGACGGCGTCGGCTATGTAGCGCAAGATCCCGAACACCGGAGGGCGTAGCTTGCCGGTCCGGGTCCGGCCTCCCTCGATCGACCAGGTCAGGTTGGCATGGTTTTGCACCAGCTGCGCGGCGTAGGCGCGCAGCACGAACCGGTAAACGGGAATGTCTTTGGTCTGGCGCCGAATGAAAATGGCCCCGGTGCGCTTGGCCCACGCACCCATCGGGAAGAAGTTCAAATTTGCGCCGCCAAAGGTCAGCGCCGGTGACAGCCGATTGGCCAGGATCACCTCGGGCAGCAGTAAGCCGTCCAAGTACGAGCGGTGCGAGAAGGCGAACGCCAGGGTCGCCCTGCGATCCAGCTTGCGCAGCGCGGCGATCTGGTCCCCGTCGACCAGCACGTCGTAGGCCCGCATGAGCCAGCGACTGAAACCCCGCCACGCTTCCACTGCCCGCTCGTCGAGCGAGGCCGCCATCTCCCGCAGGTAGCCCGCGGCCTCGGCGCGCACGCTGTCCGGATCACGCCCGAGCTCGTTGGCCAGCCTGGCCAACCGGTCGTCGTACCACGGGGTGCCCAGCAACTGGACGACCTCGGGCGGGTCGGTCGACAACGGCGTGATCGATTCGTCGATAATTCCGGTGCGCTGCAGCAGCTTTCGCACCGCAATACGACCGGCTTCGCGCGCCGTCACCGCCGCTCCCCCAGTGATGCCGGTTGTGCGGTCGCCGTGACGGCCGGTTCGTGGACATCGGGTCCCGGCTCGGCCACGTAGAGTTCCTCGACCTCGGCGGCGTACTTGGCAAGGATCGGGCGGCGCTTGAGCTTCATGGTCAGTGTGATCTCGTCACCGCCGGGCTCCCACAAGGTGGGCAGTACCCGGAAGCGCTTGATCTGCTCCACCCGGGAAAGTTTGGCGTTGCCCTCGGCCACGCCGGCCGCGATCCGGGCGATCACCTCGGGGTCGGCGGCCAGGGCCGCGGGCGAGGCTTCGGCCAATCCGTGCTGGGCGGCGTACGGACCGACCGAATCGGCATCGAAGACCAGCAGCGCGGTGTTGTAAGGGCGCCCGTCGCCGATCGCGATCATCACTCCGATCATCGGGCAGGCGGCCAGGATGGTGTTCTCAATGTTGGCCGGCGACATGTTCTTTCCGGCCGCATTGATGATCAACTCCTTCTTCCGGTCGACCACCCGCAGGTAGCCGTGCTCGTCGACGTCGAAAATGTCGCCGGTGTGCAGCCAGCCGTCGGCATCAATGGCCGCCGCGGTCTTCTCCGGTTCCTTGCGGTAACCCTTCATCACCAGCGGGCCGCGGACCAGATATTCACCGTCGTCGGCGATCCTGCCCTCCAGCCCGGGCAGCAGCTTGCCGACGCTGCCCAGCCGCGCGTCGCGGGGGTGACACGCGGTGGCCGCGCAGCTCAGCTCGGACATCCCCCAAATCTCGGCGATCGGGATGCCGATGCCGGCGAAGAAACCCAGCGTCTCCTTCGGGATGGGCGCGGCGCCCGAGATCGCCCACTGCAGTGCGTGCCGCTTCATCTCGTCGGTCTCGTGGCTGACCGTGAATTCGATTCCGGCCTTGAGCTTTTCCCATACCCGGGGCACCGCGCCCCACACGGTCGGCCGCACGTCGGGCAACGCCGCCGCGATGGCGCGGCCGTCGGAAACCACCGTGACCTGGGTGCCGAACATCTCCTGGAGGTACAGCGCGGTCATCCGGTCGGCGATATGCGCCGACGGCAGAAACGACGTGACCCGGTCACCGAACTCGATTCCGAGCACCTCGTCGATGGCGTAGCCCTCGAACAGCAGGTTGGTGTGAGTCATCTCCACACCCTTGGGGTTCCCGGTGGTTCCGGATGTGTAGATGAGGGTGACGACGTCGTCGGGCCGGACCGCGCGCCACGCCGCCTCGAAGTCGAAATCAGCGGGCGCGGCCGCATAGAGCTCGGCGACCGAGATGGTGCCCTCAGGCGCGCCGTCAATGCAGACGATGTGGTCGATGGGGGCACAACTGGCACGGATGCGGTCGACGTATTGCTCCTCGCAGAGCACCACCTTGGTGCCGGCGTTGTCGAACACGTAGGTCAGCTGCTCGGCGGGCAACGTGTGGTAGACCGAAAACGACGTGGCGCCAACGTGTTGGGCGCCCACTTCCAGCGGATAGAACTCGATGCGGTTGGCCATCATCAGCGAAACTGTGTCGCCGCGCCCGACCCCCAGACCCGCAAGGCCGGCGGCAACGTGACGCACCTGGTCCGCGTACTCGCGCCAGGTCAGCGTCTGGGCGCCACCGGGGGTCCGCAGTGCCACCGCATCTGGGTCGACGGCCGCGGTTCGCTGAAATGCCTGGCACATGGTGGCCGGGCGCTCGGTCGTGGTCATCTGTCCCTCTCCTTCGCGGCTTCATCGTGTGCGAATCAGCGCTGCCCGCTCACATCGGTGAGCGTACGTCGGCGATCGCCGGGCATGGAAGCCCGCGCCTGGCGCCCGCACCCGAGGTTGACCTGTGCGCAGGCCGGATTCAGTTGGTTATCAAGGAATCTGGAGAGGCAAGATGGGTGTGACTGGCCATCCCCGGATCGAGCGCCCCAGCGCCGCGGACGGAGCGGCTGCTTGAGGTCTGCCCCGGCGGCACATATCCGCAACCCGACGCGCGATCGCTGGGTACGATTTTGCGGTGTCCGACCGAGGGGCAGAGCACTCGAAGCGGCCGGCGATCTGCCTCAACATGATCGTGCGAAACGAGGCACACATCGTGGCCGAGGCACTCGACTCGGTGGCGCCCTACATCAGCTCGTGGGTGATCGTGGACACCGGCTCCGACGACGGGACTCAGGACCTCATTCGCGACCACATGGCCCGGCTCGGCATTCCCGGTGAGCTGTACGAACGCCCGTGGCGCAACTTCGGCGACAACCGCACCGAGGCGCTGACCCTGGCCCAGGGCCATGGCGACTACGTCTGGGTGGTCGATGCCGACGACTTGCTGGTGGGCACACCCGATTTCGCGGGCCTCGGTGCCGACGTCTACTGGGTGCGCTACCTGTGCAATGCCCACGGCTACTATCGCTCGCAATTGTTCCGCGACGGGCTGCGGGTGCGGTGGGTGGGCGTCACTCACGAGGCCCCGATGTGGGACTTCGACTGCTGCGTGGAGGCGCGCCTGGAGGGCGAGTACCACATCGAAGATCGTCAACGCGGTGCCCGCAACTTGTCTGGGCAGAAGTATGCGCGACCGTGATCTGTTGCTGGCCGAGGTTGAGCGCAACCCCGCGGACGCGCGGTCGGTCTTTTATTTGGCCCAGAGCTACTACGACCTTGGCGATTTCGCCAACGCGCGCACGTGGTATGCGCGCCGAGCCGAGATGGGCGGCTGGGAGGAGGAGACCTACTACGCGTTGTGGCGGGTCGCGGTGTCGATGGGCGAGCTCAACGAACCGTGGCCTGACGTGCGCGACGCCTACCTGCGGGCCTGGGAGTTTCGGCCCACCCGAGCCGAGTCATTGTTTGCCATCGCCGCCCGGTACCGCACCGATGGGTGCTACCAGCTCGGCTACGAGTTCGCCAAGCGTGCCGCCGAGATCCCGTTCCCCGACCAGGACATGTTGTTTGTCCGCGCCGACATCTACAACTGGCGGATAGCCGACGAACAAGCGGTGTGCGCGTCCTGGATCGGCAAGCACGCCGAGGCGTTCTCGCTGTGGCGGCGCGTGCTGGCCCGATCCGACCTCCCGGAGAACGAGCGCCAACGGATCGCGGAAAACTGCGACATCTGCGCGCCGACGATGATCGAGGCAGCGTCCACCTACCCCGATCCCCCGCTGCTGGCGTCCCCGCCGCGCCCGGGCCATCCCAACGCCGGGGTGGTCGTCAGTCTGATCGCCGGGCCGGATCTCGCTGCCACCGAGCAGACGCTGAACTCATTTCTGCGCTGCTGCAGCGACGTCTCGCGGGTCGGGCGCTTCCTGGTCGTCGATGCCGGCTTGTCCGGCCCGGATCGCGAAACACTGTGTCAGCGTTACGAATTCCTCGACGTTGTTCGCATCGGCGCTCAGCTCGGGCAAATCCGCGCCCAGATCGACGCACGGTTCTGGCTACACCTGGGCCGGGGCTGGCGATTCTTCGCACCCGAAAGCCTGATCACCCGCCTCACGGCGGTGCTCGAAGCCGAACCGCAGGTGTATCAGGTGGGCATCAACCTCGCCGACGCGGTCAAGCTGACGGGCGCCAGCGCGCCCGAGCAGGCGGTGCGCCGAACACCCGACGCCGGCCGATACCTGCTCACCGAGGAGGTTGCGCACGGCCCGGCGATGTTCGACACCGCACGACTGGATCGAGCGAGCGGAGTGGACGGCACGGACCCGGATCTGATCGCCGAACTCGGGCGGCGGGCGAGGGCGGCAGGGATGCGCACGGCCAGCCTCGACGAGGTGCTCTGCATCGCCGGCGACGGTAGCGAAACCACGCTCTATACACCGGCGTTCTACGACGGGCAGGCCGCGGGATCGTCCGCCTCCGCCACGGTAATGGTGCCGATGTTGGCCGAGCTGACCCGGCCCAGCTCGGTCCTCGACGTTGGCTGTGGGGTCGGCGGTTGGGTTGCGACCTGGCTGGACAGCGGCGCCGACGCCATCGGAGTGGACGGCGAATATGTCCCGCGCACTCAGCTATGCATCCCCGCCGACCGCTTCATCGACCATGACCTGACCACCCCGTTGGACCTGGATCGTCGATTCGACCTGGTCACATGCCTTGAAGTGGCTGAGCACCTGCCGCCGGAGGCCGCCCAGACGCTCGTCGACAGCCTCTGTCGACACGGCGACGTGATCGTCTTTTCGGCGGCGATCCCCGGCCAGGGCGGAACCGGGCATGTCAACGAGAGGTGGCCGAGCTTCTGGGCGGCGCTGTTCGCCACCCACGGCTACCGGCCCTACGACCTCCTCCGCAGCCGGCTGTGGTGGGACACCCGGTGCGAGTGGTGGTACCGGCAGAACGTGCTCGTCTATGCCACCGACGACGTCGCCCATGGGCACGGATGGCCCGCCATGACAGGGCCGTTGGACATGGTCCATCCGGAACTTTTCGCGCTGCGATGTGGCGGGTGACGGGGCGCTAACCGCCCAGGCATCCCGGACCGAGCAGCTCCTTGAGGTCCCCCATCAATGCCGGCGAGGGCGTCACCCGCAGCGACTGATCGAGCTCCAGCGTGGTGATCCGGTCCCCGCTAATGAGCCGCAAGTGCACCTGCGAGGTGCCGGGATGACGCGCCAGCACCTGCTTGAGCGCCGTCACCTTGTCGAAGGTGCACTGCCGGGTAGGCAGGCTGACGGCCAGCGGCCGCTGCGCCTGGGCGTTGGAAAAATCGGGCACCACAAGCTCATTGGCGATCAACGAAACCCGGTCGTCACGGATCGCGACTTTGGCGTTGACCAGCACCACGGCGTCGTCGGCGATGTCGGCGCCGTAGCTGGAATAGGTGTGCGGGAAGAACATCACCTCGATTCCACCCGTGAGGTCTTCCAATTGCGCCGAGGCCCAAGGCATTCCGTTCTTGTTGACCCGTCGGTTGACCGACGCCAGAATGCCGCCCACCCGCACCTGGGCGTCGTTGGGCACATCACCGTCCAGGATCGCCGGAATTGCGGTATCGACCTGGCCGGCCAGCAGGTGTGCCACCCCGTTGAGCGGATGCCCGGACACGTACAGCCCCAGCATGTCCCGTTCCAGGGCCAGCTTGTGCTTGTCCTCCCACTCGTCGTCGGGGACCTTGATGGTGAACACGGGGTCCGCGGTGCCGGTCCCGTCGTCGTTGCCGCCGAACAGGTCGAACTGCCCCATCGCCTCGGCCTTCTTGGTGCCCAGCACCGAGTCCACCGCGTCGGTGTGGACCAGGAAGAGACCCTTGCGAGCATGGCCCAGCGAGTCGAACGCCCCCGCTTTGATCAACGACTCGGTGACCTTCTTGTTGCACGCCGAGATGTCGATCTTGTTCAGGTAGTCCGAGAAGTCGGTGAATTTGCCTTTGTCGTTGCGGGTTTGGATCAGCGAGCCGACGACGTTGGCGCCGACGTTCCGCACCGCGCCCAGGCCGTAGCGGATGTCCTCGCCAACCGACGCGAAGTTCAGCCCGGACTCGTTGACGTCCGGCGGCAAGACGGTGATGCCCAGCTTGCGGCAGTCGGCCAGATAAACAGCGGCCTTGTCTTTGTCGTCGCCCACCGAGGTCAGCAGGCCGGCCATGTATTCGGCCGGATAGTTGGCCTTGAGGTAGGCCGTCCAGTAGGAGACCAGCCCGTAGCCGGCGGCGTGCGATTTGTTGAACGCGTAGTCGGCGAACGGCAGGATGGTGTCCCACAGCGCCTTGATGGCGCCTGCCGAGAAGCCGTTGGCTTTCATGCCGTCGGAGAAGCCTTCGAACTCCTTTTCCAGTACTTCGCGCTTCTTCTTGCCCATGGCCTTGCGTAGAATGTCGGCTCGGGCCAGCGAGTAGCTGGCCACCCGCTGCGCGATACGCATGATCTGCTCTTGGTAGACGATGAGGCCGTAAGTCTCGGCCAGGATCTCCTCGAGGGGTTCCGCCAGCTCCGGGTGGATCGGCTTGATCGCCTGCCGGCCGTTCTTGCGGTCGGCGTAGTCGCTGTGGGCATTCATACCCATCGGGCCGGGGCGGTACAGGGCGAGCACCGCGACGATGTCTTCGAAGCCGGTGGGCTGCATGCGGCGCAGCAGGTCGCGCATCGGCCCGCCGTCGAGCTGGAACACACCCAGGGTGTCGCCGCGGCCCAGCAGTTCATAGGTGGGCTTGTCGTCCAACGGCACCGATTCCAGGTCGAGGTCAATTCCCTTGTTGGCCTTGATGTTGTCGATCGCGTCGCCGATGATCGTCAGGTTGCGCAGACCCAAGAAGTCCATCTTCAGCAGGCCGATCGCCTCACACGACGGGTAGTCCCAGCCGGTGATGATGGCGCCGTCCTGCGGCCGCTTCCACAGCGGGATGGCCTCGGTCAGCGGCTCGCTGCTCATGATGACCGCACAGGCGTGCACGCCGGCGTTGCGGATCAGGCCTTCCAGGCCGAGTGCGGTCTGGTAGATGGTGCGGACGTCCGGGTCGGTTTCGATCAGGCCGCGAACCTCCGCGGCTTCCTTGTATCGCTCGTGGGCCGGATCGGTGATGCCCGACAGCGGAATGTCCTTGGCCATGATGGCCGGCGGCAGCGCCTTGGTGATCCGGTCGGCAATCGCGAAGCCGGGTTGGCCGTAGTGGATTCTGGCCGAGTCCTTCAGCGCCGCTTTGGTTTTGATGGTGCCGAAGGTGATGACCTGAGCTACCCGGTCGTGGCCCCACTTGTCGGCGGCGTAGCGCACCATCTCACCACGTCGGCGGTCGTCGAAGTCGATATCGATGTCGGGCATCGACGTGCGTTCGGGGTTGAGGAACCGCTCGAACAGCAGACCGTGCGGTATCGGGTCGATGTCGGTGATACCCAGGGCGTAGGCGACCAGGGAGCCGGCGGCGGAGCCGCGGCCCGGTCCGACGCGGATGCCCACCGACTTCGCGTAGCCGATCAAGTCGGCGACGATCAAGAAGTAGGACGGAAAACCCTTGGCGCAGATCACATCGATCTCGTATTCCGCGCGGGCGACGTAGCTGTCGGGCGGTCCGTCGGGGAACCGTCGGCGCAGCCCCGCGGCCACCTCGTGGCGCAACCAGGACGCGGGGTCGTGGCCGTCGGGAACCGGGAAGACGGGCATCCGGTCACGCGGCGTCCACACGTCGGCGTAGGACTGCACCCGCTCGGCGATCAGCAGCGTGGAGTCGCAGGCGCCGGGGACCTCGTCGTCCCAGATCTGGCGCATCTCGGCGGCGGACTTGAGGTAGTAGCCGTCGCCGTCGAACTTGAAGCGATTGGGGTCCGACAGGGTCTTGCCGGTTTGGACGCACAGCAGCGCTTCGTGGTTGTGGGCCGCGTCGCGGGTCACGTAGTGGCAGTCGTTGGTGGCCAGCGGTGGAATGTCGAGGGTGCGGCCGATGTGGAGCAGTCCCTCGCGGACCCGCCGTTCGATGGTCAGCCCGTGATCCATCAGCTCGAGGAAGTAGTTGTCCGGGCCGACGATCTCGCGCCATCTGGCCGCCGCCTCCAGCGCCTCACGCTCCTGGCCGAGGCGAAGGCGGGTCTGCACCTCACCCGAGGGACAGCCGGTGGTGATGATGATTCCCTCGGCGTGCTCGGCGATGAGCTCGGCATCCATGCGCGACCACTTGCTCAGCTGGCCCTCGAAGGAGGCCAGCGACGACAGCTTGAACAGGTTGCGCAGGCCGGTGGCGTTCTCGGCCATCATCGTCAAGTGGGTGTAGGAGCCGCTTCCCGAGATGTCGTCGGCCTTCTGGCTCGGGTCGCCCCAGAAGATGCGCCGGGTATCAAAACGAGAAGCGGGCGCGATATACGCCTCGACACCGATGATCGGTTTGATCCCGGCCCGTGTCGCCGAGTGGTAAAACTCGCTGGCGCCGAACATGTTTCCGTGATCGGTCATCCCGATCGCCGGCATCTGCAGCCGCTCGACCTCGGCCAGCATGGGGTTGATCTTCGCGGCACCGTCCAGCATCGAGTACTCGGTGTGGTTATGCAGGTGCACGAAGGACCGCGAAGATGAACCGCTCATAGGGACGCCAGTCTATGACTGAGCACCGACGGCTTTCGGGCGTGTCGCAGAGTGTGTCTTGTGGTCGCTAGGCATACAGCTCGACGAACTGCTGCAGCGACTTTTCCACGTCGCCCTTGACGGCTCGGGCAGCCGCCGAACCCACCGGCCCGAACAACGCACGACCGCCCAGCTCGAGGCGCAAGCCGAGGCTGGACCCGACCTTGGTCGGCGTGACCGTGAGGGTAACGCCGTACTTGGCGCCGCCCTTTCCGGAGCCGGACAGCGCGACCTCGTGCGGCGGGTCCCATTTGGTCACCGTCCACGTGACCCGGTTGCGCATGCCCTTGGCCCGGGCCACCCCCACGATTTCGATGCCCTCGCTCAGTTCCTCCGGCAGCTCGCTGCGCCATCCCTCGTGGATCACCAGCCAATCGCCCAACTCCGACAGATTGGAGACGTGTTCCCAGGTGCCGTGGGGAGTCATCGGGACGTCGGCGGTCATCTCAACGGAGGCCATCGGATGAGCCTAACGTGGCGACGATGCGGGCCGTGCGGCCCGCTGAGGAGCGCGGCAATCGAACCCAGCCGTGGCGACGATGCGGGCCGTGCGGCCCGCTGAGGAGCGCGGCAATCGAACCCAGCCGTGGCGACGATGCCCGGCGGCTCGTCACAATCGTCACACCTGTCTCTGCCCGGGAGGATGCACTTTGTGCCCACCTAGTAGCGACACCTTCAGGCGCTCCCGATGACGCCACGACTTGTCGCTACTAGGTGGGCACATCGCGTCCTTCCCTGCCCAGGGACTATTGAGACTGCTGAGACACGTGAGTTGACACCAGCCGGCCTAGCGACCGGGCCCGCCGCGCAGCCGGTTGCCGATCCTGATCGCGGGCAGCAACAGGGTACGCGGTAGGAATCTGCCGCCGGTGCTGACCAACTTGGGCACCGCGCCCGGCACCACGGTGCGTTTGCCGGCAAGCATCCCGGCGATCGCGGCTTCGGCGACCTCCCGCGGCGACACCTGCGCGACGGGAATGCTGAACCGCTCGGCACTGGCGATCTCCGCCCACTCGGTAGGAACCGGGCCCGGGCACAGCGCCGTGACGGACACACCGGTTCCGTGCAACTCCTCTTGGACGGCTTCGGAGAAGGTCAGCACAAAGGCCTTGGAGGCCGAGTACACCGCCATGAAAGGAATCGGTTGGAATCCGGCGATCGATGCGATGTTGAGCACCGCTCCCGCGCCGCGCTCGACCATGCCGGGCAGTGCTGCGCGGGTGAGTTCCATGAGGGCCAGCGCATTGAGTGTGACCTGCTCACTTTCGCGTTCCGGGGACAGCTCGTAGAAACGGCCGCTGGTGCCGAAGCCCGCGCTATTGCACAAGCCGGCGATCTCGTAGGTACCCAGGCGATCGGCCAGCTGCGCTCTGGCTTGCGCATCGGCCAGATCGAGCGGCAAAACCTCGACACCTACCGAGAATTCCGCGCGCAATTGATCGGCGAGCTCCTCGAGGCGCTCCCGGCGCCGCGCCACCAGCACCAGCGGAAAGCCGCGGCGGGCCAGACCGCGAGCCAGTTGGACGCCGATGCCGGAAGAAGCACCGGTGATGACCACCGTGGCCTGCTTGTTCGGTTTGGGAAGACTCATGATTTCACCAATGTATCCCTCGGGTCGCCTGGACGAACGTTTCGCTTCTCTTGTCGAGTTCTGATGTGCCCGTTGGAGTTTCGCCTCCTTTGGCCGCAGCGGAATCCCTGAACATGCTGAACGCCCGGTTGCGTACCCGGTCCATGACGGCCGGGTTGACAGCGTCGGCCACAGCCGCGAACTGTCCGAAAGGAGAGCTTGCCCGCCGCGGCCGGTGCACGATCGCATCGGTGATCACACCGGCCGCCTGATCCGGGGTCAACGTGGGGAATTTGTCGTAGATCGTGGTCGGGCTGATCATCGGCGTCCGCACCAGTGCCATATGCACGGTGGTGAACCGGACGTTGTCGCTGACCGTCTCGGCTTGCAGCGCGTCGCACAGGCTGTCCAAAGCGGCCTTGCTGGCGATGTAGGCGCCGAAGCGCGGTGCTCGAGTTTGCACGCCGACCGAGGAGACGTTGATGATCTGCCCGAACTTGCGTTCCCGCATACCGGGAATGAACTTGAGAATGAGCTGGACCGCACCCAGATAGTTCAGTTGCATGGTCCGCTGGTAGTCGTGAATCCGGTCATAGGACAGCTCCAGCGAGCGCCGAATTGACCTCCCCGCGTTGTTGATCAGGATGTCGACCCGTCCCAGATCGGCGAGTACCTGGTCGGCCATGGTGGCGATGGCGTCCATGTCGGACAGATCGCACGGGTACACGTGCGCCGCCCCGCCATTGCCGCGGATATCGTCGGCGACCTTTTCCAGGTTCTCCCGGGTGCGCGCGACCAGAACCACCTCGCCCCCGGCTTCGGCGATCTTCTTCGCGGCCGCCTCGCCGATGCCCGACGACCCGCCGGTGATGAGGACGATCTTGCCCTCAACCGCGTCGCGCAGTGTCCGGCCCTGCACCGCGTCGAGCAGATTCCTCAGATAGAAGGGCCGGTATCGCCCGGCGGAGTTCGGCGTGTTGACGATGTTGGACACCGTCGCGAACGGCTTCTCGACGAGGTTCGCTAAGTCACCAAGATTCATCGGTTGTCGCTCCTGATGGCGGTGTGGTGGATGTGGCAATGGTCATGAAGCAAACCTAGGGCATCGGTCAATGACCGGGACCAACCTGTCGGCATACGAGTCCGCCAGGCGCCTGGCCGAACCGCGGGACGCGTCGGCGTTCTACAGCAATCGACTTGTTACAACTGATAATCCGGGCGTGATCGGTCCCTAACGGCCAGGCAACGCCGACGTGCTCCCCTGACCGGATGGGACTACTGTCACGTTTCCGCAAGCGCGCGCCGATCACGATCTACGACCAGATCGGCGGGTACCAGGCGATCGAGGTCGTCGTCGAGGATTTCTACGCTCGGGTGCTCGCCGATGACCAACTCGCCGGCTTCTTCACCGGAACGAATATGAGCCGTCTCAAAGGCAAACAGACGGAATTCTTTGCCGCGGCTCTGGGCGGGCCGGAGCCATATACCGGTGCGCCGATGAAGCAGGTGCATCAGGGCCGTGGCATCACCATGCGCCACTTCACCCTGGTGGCCGGGCATTTGGGCGACGCGTTGGCCGCAGCCGGCGTCCCCGCTGAGACGATCACCGAAATCCTGAAAACGATCTCGCCGCTGGCCGCCGACGTCGCGTCGGACGACAGCACCACTGTCAGCGTCTGAGCCGGCCCGAAACGGTTGCCAACCCACCGATGAAAGGTCAGCGCCGCGCCACCGCCACGAGTCGTCGCTGCAGGTATTTGACGACCCCGGCGTCGGTGCTCAGGTCAATGGCCGCGCGGTAGGCCTTGGCCGCCGCTGCGGGACGACCGGCTGTGACCAGCAGACGGGCTCGCGCCGCCCAGGCTGGCTGAAACCGCTCGACCGCCGGGTCGGCAATCGCATCGAGGGCGCTGAGCCCTGCGTCCGGGCCGTCGAGCTCAGCGCCAACAACCGGCCGTAGGACTCGCGAACCAGCCCGGTGACCCGAGCCTGCACCTCGCTCAGGCTGGTACCAGCCCTTACCGCGAGCGTAAGTGACTGCGACAGAACGGATTTCGACGGATCCCCACTCGGCTGCGGGGCATCGTCGCGCCGACGCCAGGGCCGCATCGAGGTCGGGCACCTCAATGACGAACACCCCACCGAGCCGTTCTTTGGTGTCGGCAAACGGCCCGTCCTGAGTCTGCGGGACACCGTTGCGCGCGGTGAAGAACGGCGCCGTGCGGGGGCCATGTCTTCCTCACTCAGCCCGATCTCGCCGCCCTCCTGATAGTGCATGAGTAGGCGGTACTGCATGACGGTGTTCCTTTCCGACTCGATGGTGTCACCGTTATGACGATTGACGCGCCATCAGATCGACAGGTGCAACAACCATGCGGCGACGCGGGGATCACCCCTCGGCTCGTAACACATCCAGCGCGTGCTGAAGATCCGGCGGGTAAGGGCTGACGATCTTGATCCGGCGGCCATCGGCCGGATGAGCGAAGGCCAGCGACCGGGCGTGCAGCCATTGCCGTTCCAGGCCAAGTCTTTTCGCCAGCTTGGGGTCGGCTCCGTACACCAGGTCGCCGCAGCACGGATGGCGCAGCGCGGCGAAATGCGCCCGTATCTGGTGAGTGCGTCCGGTCTCCAGCTCGACGTCGAGCAGGCTGGCAGCGACGAAAGCCTCCATGGTGTCGTAGTGAGTCACGCTGTGGCGGCCGTTCGTGGTGACCGCGAACTTCCATTCGGGGCCGGGGTGGCGGCCGATCGGTGCGTCGATCGTCCCGCTGGACGGATCGGGGTGTCCCTGCACCAGCGCGTGATAACGCTTCTCGACGGTGCGGTGCTTGAATGCCCGCTTCAGCACGGTGTACGCCCGTTCCGACAGCGCCACCACCATCACCCCGGAGGTGCCGACGTCGAGGCGATGCACGATGCCCTGCCGCTCGTGCACACCGGATGTGGTGATGCGGTAACCCGCCGCGGCAAGACCGCCGAGCACCGTGGGACCGGTCCAGCCCACCGATGCGTGTGCGGCGACAGCCGCCGGTTTGTCGACGGCGACGATGTCGTCGTCGGAATACAGAATCGTCATGCCTTCGATGTCGACGGGTGTGTTTTCCAGCGGTGGCGGCGCCTCGGGCAGCCGAACCTGCAGCCATGCCCCCGACGTCAGGCGGTCGGACTTGCCGGCCGGCACGCCGTCCAGGTGCACGCCACCACCCTCGGCGATGGCCGCCACGGCGCTGCGGGAAAGTCCGAGCAGACGGGCCAGCCCGGCATCGACGCGCAGACCCGCCAATCCCTCCGGGACGGGCATCGAGCGGTCGGTCATCAGTGCTGATCGGCCTTGCGCCGGCCGGTGTCCCCGTCGGCCTTGCCCCGACTCGGCGTGGCACGGTCGGGTCTGCGCCGACCTACCGAGTCGAAATCGAAGCCCAGGATCGACAGGACCACCAGCAGGATCGCACCACCGACCACCGACGGGTCGGCGACATTGAACACCGGCCACCAGCCGACCGACAAGAAGTCGATGACATGTCCCCGAAGCGGCCCGGGGGCCCGGAAGAAGCGATCAACCAGATTGCCCATCGCGCCGCCCAGAATCATCCCCAGCCCCAGCGCCCACCACGGTGACACCAGCCGTCGTCCCATCCAGAAGATGCCCACGACGACGCCGGTCGCGATCAGCGTCAGTACCCAGGTGTAGCCGGTCGCCATGGAGAATGCGGCACCGGAATTGCGTACCAACGTCCACGTCACCGTGTCGCCGATAATCGGAACCGGCTGGCCCGGCGGCAGCAGCTTGACGGCCAGCACCTTGGTGACGATGTCCAGTGCCAGCACGATCGCCGCAACTGACAGCAGCAAGCGCAGCCGCCTAGGAGGCGGCGGCGCGCAATCCTCAGGTTCCCCGGTATCCCCCGCCGTAGTAGGCGGATCGGCTGATCCTGTTGGTTCGTCGGGCACGCCACCATCATCCCCTAGTCCAGTGACAGCGCCCACATGCGGATGGCGGTGCCCGGCATGCGGGATGATCCCAGCATGGGCCGCCTCAGCGTGATCACCACCGGAGGGACGATCGCCACCAGCATCGGCGCCGACGGAGTGCGCCGTCCGTCGCGCAGCGGGGCAGAGCTGACCGCGGCGGCCGGCGCAGACCTCGACATCGATGTCGTGGACCTGATGGCGCTCGACAGTTCGCTGTTGACCCCGGCCGATTGGGATCGCATCCGCGCCGCGGTTCAATCCGCCGTCGATGGCGGTGCGGTCGGTGTCGTCATCACGCACGGCACCGACACCCTCGAAGAAACCGCGCTCTGGCTGGACCTCACCTACTCCGGCGACACCCCGGTGATCGTCACCGGCGCCATGCGCAGCGCCGACGCCGCCGACGCGGACGGTCCGGTCAATCTGCGCGACGCACTGACGCTGGCGGCCGACGCGACAGCCCGCGACCGCGGCGTGCTGGTGTGTTTCGCGCGCCGGGTGCTGCAACCGCTGGGCCTGCGCAAGGTGGCCACCGACGACCTGAGCGGGTTCGCCGGCGAACTGCTTGGCGCGGTCTCCGACACGGTGACGATGACGAGCCCCAAGCAACGCCCTTACCTCGGTGAACTGTGCGCCGCCGAGGCACCGCGGGTCGATATCGTCGCGGTGTATCCGGGAAGTGACGCCGTTACGTTGGACGCGTGTGTGGCCGCCGGCGCCCGGGCCATCGTGCTAGAGGCATTGGGTTCGGGAAATGCCGGGTCGGCGGTGATCGACGCGGTGCGCCGACACAGCGGCGATGGGGTGGTGGTCGCGGTCTCAACCCGGGTCGCCGGCGCACGGGTGGGCGCCGGCTACGGTCCCGGACACGACCTGGTGGACGCCGGCGCGGTGATGGTGCCACGGCTGCCACCGTCGCAGGCCCGGGTGTTGCTGATGGCCGCGCTGGCGGCCGGGCTACCGGTCGCCGAGGTCATTGACCGCTGGGGCTGAGACGCCGGTCGGCTCGTCGACCCGCAGCCGGCCGACATAGTCCGGCCAGTCGAGGCTGTCGACCGGGTTGGCGACGGCGAGGTCGCCGGTATCGATGGGAAAGGTCCGCGCCGGGCCCGGACCTGAACGACGAGTCTCGAACCGGACGGTGACCACGCCGTGGCCGGCCCCCTGCACCCAGCCGTGCCCGAGTTCCGGGTGGGCGACGTCGTCGCCGATGCGCCATCCGGCGCTGTCCGGTCCGCCGAATTGCGCGGCCCGTAATGTCGGGAAGTCGTGTTGGGCTTCCTCGGCCGTATCCGGTGACAGCTCCAAGTCGGGGAACAGCGACTCCTGCTGTACCTCGCTGAGCCCCGAAAAACCAACGCCGAGAAGGCGAATCGGCCCGATCTCAACGGGGTCCAGCAGCAGCCGCCGGGCCACCGCGATCAGCGCCCCCGCCTCGGTGGTCGCATAGGGCATTGTCGCCGAACGGGTCAGCGTGCTCATGTCGGCCTTCTTCAGCTTCAGGGTGACGGTGCGAGCTCCGCGGCCGTCGCGCAGCAGGCGTTGATACGCGTGTTCGGCGATCGGGTCGATAGCCTCACGCAGCTGGTCAAGGGTGGTCAGGTCGGCGGCGAAAGTGGACTCGGCGCTGATCTGCTTGGCTTCGGCTCGCTCGGCAACGGGCCGATCGTCGATACCGCGGGCCAGCCGGTGCAGTGCGGGCCCGACGGTCGCGCCGAGGATGTTGGCCACCTCGACGTCGGTCAGCGCGGCCAGCTGCCCCACGGTCTCGATGCCGAGTCGATGCAGCTTCTCCTCGGCAACCGGGCCGATTCCCCACAACCGCCGCACCGGCAAGCCGTGGAGCAGCCGCTGTTCTTCCTCCCGGCGGACCACTCGAATGCCGTCGGGCTTGGCCAGACCGGACGCGATCTTGGCGATCTGCTTGCCCGAGCCCGCCCCGACCGAGGCAACCAGTCCGGTCTCCTCGCGCACCCGTCGCCGCAAGGCTTCACAGAACGTCTCTACGTCCTCGGCGGTGGCCGCGCCGAGTTGGGGCGGTTCCCCGAATGCCTCGTCGAAAGACAGCTGCTCGACGACGGGAACCAGGCTGCGCACGGTGTCGAACACCCGGCGGCTGGCAACCCCGTACACCAGACCGCGCGGCGGCAACACCACCGCCGTGACGCCGATCAGCCGGCGGGCCTGGTGCATCGGCATGGCCGAGCGGGCGCCGAAAACTCGCGCCTCGTAGCTGGCGCCGGCGACCACACCGCGCCCGCCGAGGCCACCCACCAATACGGGCCGGCCCTGGAGTGTAGGACGGGTGAGTTGTTCGACCGAGGCAAAGAACGCGTCCATGTCCAGGTGCAGCACCCAACGGGACTCCACAACGGGCAATGCTATTCACGGCTGCCGGAACCGTCGGAAGCATCCGTCGTCTAAAGTCAGTCGGTATGGCGATGAATCTGGTTCACCGGTTGTGCTGTAACTCCGACCGCTGGGCCAGGGAAGTTGAAAGCCAGGTCTTGCCATGGGTGCTCGCCGATGTGGACCTGGGCGACAACACCCTCGAGATCGGACCCGGATACGGCGCATTTCTTCGGGTCCTGGTCGACAAGACGCCGAACCTGACCGCTGTCGAGATCGACGCCCCGATGGCGCAGCGGCTGCAGGAACTGTACGGAGACCGGGCACGCATCATCATCGGCGACGGCACCGCCACCAGACTGCCCGCCGACGAGTTCAGCTCCGTGGTTTCGTTCACCATGCTGCACCACGTGCCGACCGTTAACCTGCAAGACCGGCTGTTCGCTGAAGCCTTCCGGGTGCTGCGCCCGGGCGGCGTATTCGCCGGCAGCGACGGCGTGCCGTCTCTGGTGTTCAGCTTGTTGCACCTGCGCGACACCTGCAACCCGATCCCGCCGGCGACCTTGCCGGATCGCTTGCGCGCAGCGGGTTTTCGCGATGTCGATGTTGAGGTTCGCGACCGCAGGCAACGCTGGCGGGCGATCAAACCCGCGGCTTGACGCCAGTAACCAAGCGCCCTAGTCCTTCAGTAAGCGTGTCGGCTGGAAAGGATAGGGCAAAGGCCTTACCCTGGCTGGGTTTACGAGCTCAACGCAGCCCAGCGGGAAAGGCCCTTGTGGTGAAGAAGCTAGCGCATGAACAGAGTCGGCGAAACATCACACGCCGGCGGCGCAGGGTGGCGGCGCGGCACGCGCGGGCGGGGCGCTGGGGCGCGCAGCCAGGCCGATGCTGAACTCGGGGGTGGTGCGCTACGAGGTCGGCGCCAACATCGATGCCACCGCTTTCGGCGGGATCGCCGCGGTGCATCGGCTGGTCACCCGGTTGGGGCTGGTCGAGCGGATCGACGAGGACCTGCAGTTGCTCAAGGCG
>NZ_UPHQ01000055.1 GCF_900566055.1 Mycobacterium innocens | reverse complement strand
CACCTTGCCGCCTTGGCGGAACGTACGGCGCAGATACACCGATTCGTAGCAACGCTTCTCACCGGAGCCGGTCACGTGAGCCCTGCGCACTTTGGCTACGTGCACCTTCTCGTTACGGCGTGACATATAGGTAATCCTAGCCATCCCGACGAAGAAATCCCGTGAACGACACACTCTATTTTGTCTACATTTCTTGCGGGTCAACAGACTGAACCGCAGCTCACACCCCAGATCCACGCCAAAACCCGGATTAACTTCGGTTTATAGATCGTGACGCCGACGCAGCGGCGAACCTCGCCCGCTGGGCCGAGGCCTATCATATTGACCCTCACCTGGACCTCCGGACCCCAAGCAGCGGGGCCGGGCCACCAAAGCCCGCCGACGGGACGGCGCTGACCTGGGGGCACCTCCCGTCCGCAGGGCAGGGGGACACCCTTCGCGTGCCGGTGAAACCCGCCCGAATGACGCGGGAACCGACGTTCACGCCGCACCAGCGGCCTGAGCCGACGACGCCCGAGAAGGGCGGTGCCGAACATTCACCAGAATTGTTCGACACGCTTTAGACGGTTGAGATCTTAAGCGAAGCCGCCATATTCGACGCCGCCGTACTTGACACGAAATCCTGGACACATTTTGACGCGGGGTCAGATGAACTGAATTCATCTGTTGCCGCGGTGTCCTGCGCGAGGCGAAGCAGCTGCGGTCCCTCGTCGATGAGCAATCGGCTAAATCTAAGCGCGGCGCAGGTTCTCAGCGCCGGCGCTAGGACGCGCTGCGCTTCGTGGGTTTCGCCAGCTATCGAGAGGCAGAGCGCCAATTGGAGCGTGGCGCCAAGGTGTGCACGCGGGCGCTTGCCCTGGTCGACATGACCAAGTTGGGCGCGGGCCCGCTCGCAAGCTGCACTGAGCGCTGAGTGGCTGCCGTCGCGCAGGAGCAGTCGGATTTGTGAGTCTTCCCTGAGTTCGGCTGTCTCGTAGCCGATTCCGTCGAGTGCTTGTGCACTTTGACCCATGACTCGCGCAGCGAGCCCCTCGTCGATCTCTTCGGTCGACATCGCGGCTAATCGGACCCGTTCATAAATGAGGCGAGCTTCGAGTCGTGGTAGTCGCGCTGCTGTCGCGATTTCCAGGCCTTCGGCAATACGGCGGTCTGCGGCGGTCTTGTCGCCGCGCGCCATTTTCAGCCGTGCCCCCGTCCCGAATGTCGCGAACATGATGTCGACGATTCCGCCCTCGGCGCCGAGTTCGTAGGCGTCGTCGAGCAATGCCTCGGCTTCGTCGAGTTGACCGCGTTCGTAGAGAAGCTGCCCCAGCAAGGAGCCGGCGATCTTGGCGATGTAGGTGGGGCGACCGGATGGCAGCAGCGCGATGCGGATGCCTTGTCGCAGGTGCGCTTCGGCGCCGGCGACGTCGAGCTGCTCGTTCGCGGCGATCGCGGCAAGACAGTATCCGTAGGTAACGCTGAGTGCCCCGGATTTTCGCTGATGGAATGGGCGTGCCCACGTCTGCCACCGCAGCGCGTCATCGAAGTCCCATACCCGAAGCGCACAAAATGAGGCGAGATCGGCTGCGCGGCAAAGAATCCAGGGGCGAAGCGTATCGGCCCGGCCCACACATGCCTGAACCACGGCATCGGCGGAGGGGTGGACGCGATCCTGGAAAGCGGCGAGTATCGCGACAATGAGGTCCAATTCGGCGCGCAGGTCGCCGGCTTGATCGCTCGGAACCGAGTCGATGGCGTTCTCAGCCAATCGAAGCGCTTCCAGGACCCCCGCCGAGCGGCTTAGTGCAACGTTCGCCCAGGCAAGGTCTGCCTGCAGCCTGGGGCGCACGTCGGCGTATTGCGCCGGCAACTTGGCCGCAAGCCCGATCAACGTATGCATCTGGTTCTGTTCGTGCAGATCCCCGGCCGCCTGCTCGACAGCGTCGACCGCTTGCCGTGCGTCGCCGGCGAGGAGCAACTGATCGACGGCCTGGCTGAGCATCTGGTGTTCGATGAACCACTGCGCGGCTCGGCGGCGTAGCCCCGGTATGCGGTCAGCCGCGTCACGCTCGAGACGGTGCAACAGGAAGTCGGCGAACAGGTCATGATATTGGAACCACGATCCTTTAGCATCGATCCTGCGCAGGAATAGATTGCGCTTTTCGATCTCTTCGAGGAGGCCCTGGCTGTCCTGGTTATTGGTGAGCGCAGTCGCCAACCCGCTGCAGATCTGTGTGGTGACGCAGGTCGACATCAGGAAATTGAGGAGATCCGGCTCAAGGCTGTTTAAGATGTTGGCCGCCAAATAGTCATCTATTGCTTCGTGTGCTTCATGTCGCCCGGTCAGATTCTCGATGAGCGCGGACGGGTCGGCCTGGTCGCGAAGCGACAAGGACGCCAGTTGCAGGGCGGCGGCCCGTCCGCCGGTGGACTCCTCGAGTTCGGCGACGTTGGCGGGCGTGAGCTTGTGGCCGCGTCGCTTGACCAGCAGCGCCCGGGATTCGTCGATATCGAACTTGAGAAGTGACTCGTCGATTTCTGTGAGCTCCCCCTGGGCCGACAACGCATCGAGCGGAAGGCCATCACGCGTACGACTTGTGACAACCAAATGTAGGTGATGGCAGCCATTCTCAATCAAGTACGCCAATGCGTTCATCGTCTCGCTATTGTCCACCCGATGCCAATCATCGATTACCAGGGCGAGGGTTTGTTTTTCGGAATGTAGGCCATGGAGAAAGGCATAAAGGACATGTTGTTGTACATTTTCCAAATGACCTTCGAATTCTTGCTGGAGCCTGTCAGCAAGTTCTGGGAGGGTACCCCGGACCGCCTTAATCAGGTGAGTGAGAAACCAGACCGCGTTGTTGTCGTCGCTATCTACAGCCAACCATGCGGTTTTCACTTTCTGCTTGGTGAGAGTTTTGACCCACTGCTTGGCGACGGTGCTCTTGCCGTAACCGCCGGGCGCGCGGATCAGGACCAGCTTTGGTCTCGGCCCCGATCCGAGCCGGTCCAGGATTCCTTGCCGCGGCAGGTCTGCGCGCCGCCAGTCGGTGTAAGCGTGGAACCCGGTGATGAGTGCCGCGATGAGCACCGGACTCAGAATCGCCAGGCAGAACCCGATGATCGTGAGGTAGCTGCCGATTACCTCGAACATGGTTGGAATCTCTTTCTCCGCACCGCGGATCGGGTGAGCCTTGTGTCGGCTAGGAAATCGTCGACTGGCTCGTCGCCAAAAGCGGCATGGCCGAAGATATCGCGGTCATCACTTCGATCGCTGCTCCCCGAACGGGGTGCTTTCGTCTCCTTTCCGGATCATTGCCCAGACCGACAGAGCGGGACACAAGCTTGTTTCCGGCAGGTGAGTTACCCGAACCCTCCGTTCGGGCGATAGTGCTTCGCGGTGCCCCCCTGTTGACTTGATCCCGACTTGAAATCGGAGGCGTCAACGTGGCAACGGACATCAAGCACTATCAAATGTTCATCAACGGAAAGCATGTCGACTCGGACGAGTTGGACGAGATCCGCGACCCGGCGACCGAGGAAGTGTATGCCACGATAGCCCGGGGAACGGCCGCGCACGCCGACGCCGCCGTGACTGCGGCGCGCGCGGCATTCGAGTCGGGCTCGTGGTCGCGCCTGAGCCCTGCCGCCCGATCGAAGGTGATGACGGAGATCGCCGAGCGCCTAGGCAGTGAGATCGAGGACCTCGTCGAGCTGGAGATCCACGGCAACGGCGCCACGGTGCGGCAGGCGATGGGTTTCCATGTCGGCTATGCGGCGCCGCACTTCTCGTACTTCGCCGAGCTTGCTGCCTCTTACCAGTGGGAGCGGCAGGTGCCGACGCCCGCCATTCCGACGCTGTCGACGAACGTGATCCGCCATGAGCCTCTCGGTGTCTGCGCCACGATCGTGCCCTGGAATTTCCCTCTGCTGCTGGGCATTTGGAAGATCGGCCCAGCGCTGGCGGCCGGCAACTCGGTGGTCATCAAGCCCGACGAAAAGACTCCGTTGACGCTGCTGCGTCTGTGCGAGATTGCCCACGAATGCGGGGTGCCCGACGGTGTCATCAATCTTGTCACCGGCCCCGGCGCGGAAGTAGGGGCCAGGTTGGCCGAACATCCTGACGTCGACAAGGTGGCGTTCACCGGGTCGACACCGGTCGGCCGCGAAATCATGCGCCTGGCATCGGGAACCGTGAAGAAGGTTTCCCTCGAGCTCGGCGGCAAGGGTGCGCAGCTGCTGCTCGACGACGCCGACCTCGACGTCGCCATCGACGGGGCATTGTTCGGCTGCATGTTGTACTCCGGCCAGATCTGCGAATCGGGCACCCGTTTGCTTGTATCGGACAAGATGTATGACCTCGTCGTGGACCGCCTCGTCGACCGCGCGTCGGCGCTCAAGCTCGGGGATACCAATGACTTCAATACCGATGTGGGACCGGTCATTTCCGCCAGACAGCGCGACAGGGTGCTGGCATTCCTGGACAGCGCGAGGCAGAGCGGCGCCAAGGTCGTTCTCGGTGGTGGCGCGCCGCTGGGAGAGCGGTTCACGAAGGGCTACTGGATCGAGCCGACAATCCTCGCCGAAGTCAGCAATGATATGGAAGTCGCGCGGGAGGAGATCTTTGGGCCGGTCCTGTGCGTCCTGCGCTACACCGATGAAGCCGACGCGATCCGGCAGGCCAACGATTCTCAGTACGGCTTGAGCGCCGGGGTGTGGAGTACCGACTATGAACGAGCGCTCGAAGTCGCATCGCAGCTACGCGCCGGCACAGTGTGGATCAACAACTGGCACCAGATCGATCCGGCACTGCCGTTTGGCGGTTATAAGCAAAGCGGTTTGGGCCGCGAGCTCGGGCCGCACGCGCTGGACGAGTACACCGAGACCAAGCATGTGCATATCGATCTCACGCAGAAAGTCGAGCGCCACATCTTCGGCGCGCTGCTGTCAGAACCACGCGCGTAGCAGACGCCGCCGGTTCTTGTCGTAGTTCGGCGCGGCAGGCTTGGTCTTTGGGCCGCGGATTCATCCGGCAAGTGCGTTGGCCACGCTGGTGCGCGGTGCCGGTGACTGCGCGCCGGACGCCGCGGACATTGATGCCGCGGTTTGCGGAGCGCCGTCCCAGCCGTCACTTCAGTAACGCGAGCTGGGCGGCACTCGGTCGTGAAACGCGATATCGCCAGCGATATCAACAGGTTTGGGCCTCCGCGCCGATCAGAACGTGTCGGTGCCCCCTCGTAGAATCCGGGGTATGTCAGCGAGCACGCGTGAGGAGATCGTGGCGGTCCTCGATGCGTCTGACGACACCCAGGACCAGTTGTGCGGGTTGACGTTTGATGCGCTGACCACTCCGGAGCTGCTGCGGGTGATGGAGCGCCTGGAACGCCGGGAACGCCGCTCACGATCGGTGCGCCACGCGCTAATCAACCAACTGTGCGCCCAGGCCGGCGAAGAAGAACTCGGCGGCAAACTCCCCGCGGCATTGGCCGATCGGCTGCGGATCACCAAAGCCGAAGCCAACCGCTGGATCGCCGAGGCCGAGGACCTCGGTGAGCGCCGCGCGCTGACCGGGGAACCGTTGGCGCCCAAGCTCACCGCGACCGCCGCCGCCCAGCGCGACGGCCTGATCGGGGACGCGCACATCCGGGTGATCCGTGACTTTGTTGCCCATCTGCCCGCCGCCGTCGACGCCGGCACCCGCGAGGCCGCCGAAAACGATCTGGCCGGCAAAGCCTGCGACTTTCGCCCCGACCAGGTCGCCAAATACGCCCATGAGTTGATGGCGCTGCTGCACCCCGACGGCGACTACACCGAGGAGGAACGCGCCCGCAAACGCGGCCTGGTAATGGGTCGGCAGGACTACGACGGGATGTCGCGCCTCAGCGGCCTGATCACCCCTGAATTACGAGCGTTGATCGAAGCCGCCTGGGCCAAACTGGCCGCCCCCGGCGCGTGCCATCCCGACGACGACACCCCGGTGTTCGACCCCGACGACGACGTGGCCCGCCGCGACACCCGCAGCCAACCCCAACGCCAGCATGACGCGCTGATCGCCGGCCTGCGCGCGCTGTTTGCCTCCGGGGACTTGGGCACCCACAACGGGCTACCGGTGTCCATTATCGTCACGACGACGTTGAAGGATTTGGAGGCCGGGGCGGGTAAGGCCCGTACCGGCGGGGGCACCCGGGTGCCGCTGGCGCAGGTGATCCGTTGGGCCGCGACGTCGCATCACTATCTCGCGGTGTTCGATCAGGCCAAGCCCTTGGCGCTGTTTCACACGCAACGCTTCGCGAACCTGGCGCAGCGAATGATGTTGCTGGCCAAACACGGTGGTTGCACCAAGCCGGGTTGCGACGCGCCCGCCTACCACTCCCAGGCGCATCACATCAGCGGCTGGACGAACACCCACTACACCGACATCGGCGACCTCACCCTGGCCTGCGGCCCGGATAACCGCCTCGCCGAAAAAGGCTGGACGACCCGCATCAACGCCCACGGCGACACCGAATGGCTCCCACCGGCCCACCTCGATCACGGCCAACCGCGGGTCAACACCTTCCATCACCCCGAGAAACTCTTCCCACCCGACGACGACGAACCCGATTGACTTCAGGGGTCGGTCAGCCTTCGGGCACCTCCGGCGGCGAATTCGCATGCGTGCACAACGACTTCGAGCAAGCCCAACCGCCGGGCCTTGTTGTGTGCGATCCCCGCACGCGTCCACCCCATACTCTGTCGGCCGGCGGCAGGGCGCCGCAGTGCGCCGTACTCGTCGGGATCAGCCTGACCCCGACGAACTTACGGGCGCGACCACTTAGCTTAGCGACGCGCGACAGCAAGCCGTCAGCGGCGTGGCGCGTAAGCAATCACGTTGAGCCGCAAAGCTGTCCGATCAAGTCTTGGTGGAATCCTTGGCGACGACCGGCTGCCGGCCGGGTAGCTGCCCGTCGGACAGCAGTTTGCGCAGCTCCTTCTTGTTGAACTTGCCGACGCTGGTTTTAGGCATGTCAACGATATAGGCGTACTCGTCGGGGAGCTGCCACTTGGCGAACTGGGCCTTGAGGTGATCGTTGAGCGCTTCAGGCGTTGCGCACTCGGCGGCGTCGACCACTACGCACGGCAATGGTCGCTCGGTCCAGCGCTCGTCAGGCTTCGCGATCACGGCAGCCTCGAGCACCGCCGGGTGCGACATCAGCGCGTTCTCCATCTCTATCGACGAAATCCATTCGCCGCCAGACTTGATGACGTCCTTGGCGCGGTCGGTGATTTGGATATATCCCAAGGCGTCGATCGTTGCGACGTCTCCGGTGCACAACCAGCCGTCATGGAATTTCTCCAGCCCCGCCTGCTGGTCGAGGTAGTAGCCAGACGCGATCCATGGGCCCGCGAGCTCGAGCTCGCCCGCCTGCTCGCCGTCCCATGGCAGCTCGTTTCCGGATGGGTCGACGATCCGGGCCTCGACAAGCGGGGTGATGCGTCCCGTCTTCGATCGATAGCGCCAGAGCTCCTCGCCCGTCGCACCGGCCGGTGCTTCGGCAATCGCTACCAGCGGACTGGTTTCGGTCATGCCGAATCCCTGGATGAGCGGCGTGCTGAACGCCTCTTCAAATCGTTCCATCAGCGATCTCGGCACAGCCGCTCCGCCGCACACGACGCGCCGCAGTGTCGACAGTGCCTCCGGGTTGTCGTCAGCCTTGCGCAGCACGTCGCTCCAGATTGTCGGCACGGCAGCGGCGAACGTCACACGCTCGGATTCGATCAGCTTCGTCAATGGGTCGGCCTGCAGAAAACGGTTCGGCATGATCAGCGGTGCGCCAATCATCCCGCAGGTATACGGCAGGCCCCATGCGTTGGCGTGGAACATCGGAACGACCGGCAGGACACGATCGCTCGAACGCACGTCGAGGGTGTCCGTCAGGCACTCGGCCATGGCGTGCAGCACCGTGGAGCGGTGTCCGTAGAGCACGCCCTTCGGGTTGCCGGTGGTCCCACTCGTGTAGCAAAGGCTGGCCGCAGCGAGGCCGTCGAGCTCGGGGTAGTCATAGCCGTCAGGCTGGTCGGCGATCAGCTCCTCGTACCGGTAGACGTTGGGAAGGCTTCCACTGCTGCCGTCGCCGATCACAATGAACCGCTCGACGCCGCCGATCTCGGGAAGGACCTTTTCGAGCTGCGGAACAAGCGAATCGTCGACGATGACCACACGGTCCTTCGCGTGGTTGACGATGTAGGCGAGCTGCTCGTCGGAGAGTCGGATGTTCAGCGTGTGCAAGACGGCACCCATGCAGGGCACCGCAAGATAAGCCTCCAAGTGCTGCTGGGTATTCCACGCGAACGTTGCCACCCGGTCGCCGGGCCGCACACCGAAACCATGCAGCGCGTTGGCGAGCCTGTCGGCCCTGCGAACCACGTCGCCGTAAGTGGTTCGAGTGGTGTTCCCGTCGGCATCGAGCAGCGTGACGACTTCGATGTGGGAATTCATGGTGCGCATGCGCCGCATGACGTGCAGGAGAGTGATCTCGAACTCGTTTTGGACTAGCGATTCCAACATTTCTTCTCCTCCGGACACAGCGAAGATGCGCATCCACGCCAATCAACGCTATGAACCACCTTGCTTGTGGGCGATCTCCCATCCGTAGGAACTGCCTCCCCCGGCCGGGTCTTCAGCCCCAAAGTGGCCACCCCGGGCGGGTAACGTCCGCGCCACGCGACCTGTTCGTGCGGGAACGACCGAGACCCCGGTCGTATCGGCCGAATGCCAAACGCCGCTAACAGAGGAGATCAATGAGTACACCAGGCGCACGTCAGGAGCAGGAGTTGGAGACGCGGTTTGTTGACGTCGCCGGCCACCGAGTGCGGGTCGCGGTACGAGAAGGCGACGGGTGCCGTCCCCCCCTACTGCTGTGCAACGGGCTCGGGGTGAGACTCGAGGGACTCCAGCCGTTCGTCGACGCCCTGCGGCCGCAGACGGGTGTGATTCGCTTCGACGTCCCAGGGATCGGGGAGTCGCCGACCCCGGTGCTGCCGTATCGGATGTGGGGAATCGCGCGGCTGACAAGCCATTTGCTCGACGTCCTCGAGGTTGCCCAGGTGGACGTGCTCGGCGTCTCCTGGGGAGGGGCGCTGGCACAGCAGTTCGCGTTCCAACATCGTCAGCGCTGCCGCAGGCTGATCCTGGTCAGTACCGCACTGGGTGTGTTGGGAGGTATACCCGGCCGCCCGCGGGTGATCCCGGAAATGCTGTCCCGCCGGCGTTTCGACGACCCCGAACATGCCCGGCGGATCGCGCCGAAGATCTATGGCGGCAAGGCTCGTTCGGAAAAGCAGTCAATTCCCATCTTCACGCACATGCGCAATGACCGGCGCGGTCTGTTCTATCAGCAGCTCTCAGCGCTGGGCTGGACCAGCCTTCCCTTTGCCCCTTTGATTCGCCAGCCGACGCTGATCCTGACCGGGGACGACGACCCGGTCATTCCGCCGGTGAACGGCAGGATGCTGCGCCAGGCGCTGCTGAACTCTGAGCTCAGAATCTTTCACGACGGTCACCTGGGACTGGTGACGAGCGCCGACGAGCTCGCCCCTGTCGTCGAGGAATTCCTTGATCGGCAGTAGCGCGCAATAGTCGCGTTCGGGGTATAGCGGTGCATCTTCGACGGCCAGCCCGATCCCGCTGCGAGGAAGCAGCGCGCTGAATGACGTGTACGTGCCAACCCGAACTCCCGACCGACCGACCGGTCGCAATGACCGGATACCGCAACCCACCGTAGGGAGAAAAATGATGAATTCCGCTCGCGGCCAAGAAGAGCCGGACTTCTCGACGAGCTTCGTCGACGTCGACGGCCGTCGGCTACGGGTCGCCGTCCGCGACGGCGACGGTAGCCGCCCGCCGTTGCTGCTGTGCAACGGTCTCGGGGTGAGCCTGGAGGGACTCCAACCCTTCGTCGATGCCCTGCGGCCCCAGACCGGCGTGATCCGCTTCGACGTCCCAGGGGTAGGCAAGTCCGAAACACCTTCGCGGCCGTACCGCATGCGCGTGCCGGCGAGGTTGACGAGCCACCTGCTCGATGCGCTGCAGGTGCCGATCGTCGACGTGCTCGGCGTCTCGTGGGGAGGAGCGCTGGCACAGCAGTTCGCGTTTCGATACGGTCACCGGTGCCGCCGGCTGATCGTGGTCAGTAGCACTCTGGGCCCCCCCATACCAGGGCGGCTGGGCGTCGTACGCGAGATGCTTACCCGGCGCCGCTTCGACGATCCCACCCACGCCCGTGAGGTTGCGCCCACGATTTATGGCGGCAAGGCCGGGACGGGATCCCCGACATTTGCCATCTTCGAGCACATGCACAACGATCGGCGCGGTCTGTTCTACCAGCAGCTCGCGGCGCTGGGTTGGACAAGCGTTCCGTTCGCCCGGTTGATCCGGCAGCCGACGCTGATCCTGACCGGGGACGATGACCCGATCATTCCACCGGTGAACGGAAGACTCATGCGCGCACTACTTCCCAACGCGGAGTTGCACGTCTTCCACGATGGTCATCTCGGGCTTGTGACGAGTGCCGACGAGCTGGCTCCCCTCGTCGAGGACTTCCTCGATCGAGCCTAACCCGCGAATACTCCCATTCGGGGTATAACGGTCCATCCTCCGACGGCTTGTTGCGCGACGCCGCACGCCGCACGCTTCGATGACAGGCGGTTAACAGTGATCGTGTCAAAGGAGTTCGGGTGAGCCAAGTTCCGCAGATGCAGGAGCGCACGGTCGAACTGATCGTCGCCGAACGCGAAGAACTCGCCGACGACGTAGTTGGCCTGGTGCTCGAAGAGCCGTCCGGTGGCGACCTGCCGGACTGGAACCCCGGCGCGCACATCGATTTGATATTGACCGACTCGCTGGTGCGACAGTACTCGTTGTGTTCGAGCCCGCTCGACCGACGGCGATGGAAGGTGGGCGTCCTGCTCGATCCGAACGGCCGCGGCGGATCCAAGCACGTTCATCACGAACTGCACCGGGGTTGCCGGATCCAAGTCCGCGGTCCGCGCAACCATTTCCCTTTCCAACGGGCGAATCGATACCAGTTCATCGCCGGAGGCATCGGCATCACCCCGATGCTGCCGATGATCGAGGCGGCGGAAGCGGACGGAGCTGACTGGCACCTGCTGTATGGCGGGCGACAGCGATCATCGATGGCCTTCGTGGATGAACTCTCGAAATACGGTGAGCGGGTGACGATCTGGCCCCTGAACGAGCAGGGTATGCCCGACCTTGCCAGCGTCCTCGGCAGCCCGCGTGACGACACCCTGGTGTACTGCTGCGGGCCCGAAGGCTTACTCAGCGCCGTCGAACAGTTCTGCCAGTCCTGGCCGAAATACGCGCTGCACATCGAACGATTCGCGGCCAAGCCAGATGCGCACACGCCGTCCGAAGAAGCCCTCGACAACTTCCAGGTCGTATGCCAGCGCTCCGGCATCACCGTCGACGTCGGGCCTGGCGAATCAATCCTCGCGGCGATCAAGGCGAAAGGGGTCAGCATGCTGGCGTCGTGTATGGAGGGCATCTGCGGTACGTGCGAGGTGGCCGTGCTGGAAGGCAGCCCCGATCACCGCGATTCGGTGCTCGACGATGACGAAAAGGCCGAGAACGATTGCATGATGATTTGCGTGTCGCGGTCGCTATCGGAAAAGCTGGTGCTCGACATATGACCGCGAACTACCCCCGGGACTGCTGGTACGTGGCGGCCGTCAGTGACGAGATCGGCACAGCGCCTCTTGGCCGCCGGCTGTTGGATCGTCGTGTTGTGCTCTACCGGCAAGAGTCAGGCGAGATCGTTGCGCTCGCCGACCAGTGCGGTCACCGCGGTTATCCGCTTTCCAAGGGACATGTCAAGGGCGACAACATCGAATGTGGCTACCACGGGTTCCAGTACGATCCGACCGGCGCTTGCGTGGAGGTTCCGTCGCAGCCCCGCCCGCCGTACGGAGCTTGCGTTGCGCGTTATCCCGTCCGTGAAGTTGCTCCGTTCGTGTGGATTTGGCTCGGCGCGCCCGGGCGCTCAGAAGGCCGGCCGGTGCCCGCGCTGCCATGGTTGACCGGGCAGGATTGGGCTTCGTCGGGCACGTCACTTCGCGTGAACGCCAACTACATGCTGGTGCACGAGCACTATCTCGACCTGACGCACATCCCGTGGGTGCACCCACAGGAGACGCCGCCGACCATCGGCTCGGTGGCGCCCCTCGACGAAATCGAGGTGTCCGAGACGTCGGTGACGTTCTCCCGCAAGATGCCTGTGGCGCCGTTGGCCGACTGGGAAGCGGCGGCGACGGGCTTACCGCGTGATCGCGATTACCACCGCCGGCATTACGGCACGTTCATCTCGCCCGCCGTGCTGGTGGAAGGGTGGGATCTCTTTGGCGCCGACGGCCAGACTTTCGGGCAGGTCCGAATCCAAGCCGTGACGCCTGAAACGCCTTGGAGCACCCATCTTTTCTGGCAGTTCGCGCGCAACTACAGGCTCGACGACGAGCAGGTCGGACAGGGGTTACACGCCGTCTTCGAGCGGGTCATGCGGGTCGACGTCGGCGTCGTCGAGACGATCGGAGACACCGTGGGTTATGCAGGCGCCGCGAATGGATTCCGTGTGTCGGCTGACGCGGGAGTCCTGAAAGTGCGCCGCATCGTCGAGTTGATGCTCGCACAGGAACGCCAGTACCGCGCCCCCACCGCCGGTATGCCGGCGCAGGCATGAAAGCGATCAGCAGCTACCTGTCACCGGAACTGCTCAGTGGCACATCCGCTTTCATCACCGGTGGTGGCAGCGGCATCAACCTCGGCATAGCGCGCTGCTTCGCACAGGTGGGCGCCGACATCGCGATCTGTGGCCGCACCCGCGAGCGCCTGGAGGCGGCCGCCGAAGAACTCGGTGAACTCGGGGCAACAGTGTCGATATCGGTGGCCGACGTCCGCGACATGGATGCGATGTCAGCCGCATTTATCAAAGCGCGCAACGATATTGGGCCTATATCCACCGTGGTATGCGGGGCCGCCGGCAACTTTTTGGCTCCCGCGGAGAAGATGTCCAGCAATGGATTCCGAACCGTCATCGACATCGACCTGCTCGGCTCGTTTCACGCGGCGCATGCGGCATTCGATCAACTCAAGGAAACACGCGGCAGCCTGCTGTTCATCTCGGCGGGTCAGTCGGACGCGCCGTATCTGTATCAGGCACACGTCGGCGCCGCCAAGGCGGCGATCGACAGCCTAGTGCGACACCTCGCCCTGGAGTGGGGCCCGCACGGCATCCGTAGCAACGCCATCGTTCCCGGTCCGATCGAGGGTACGGAAGGAATGAAACGGCTGGCCGCGCAGGTTGGCCGCCAGGCCTGGACCGACGGCATCGCGTTGGGCCGGTTTGGCGCGGCCGAAGAGGTCGGAGCCATGGCGGTGGTGTTGGCATCGCCGCTGGCGTCGTTCGTGACGGGCGCGCGCATCGTGGTGGACGGTGGACTGGCGTTGTCCGGGTCGGGCATCTTCAACCACGCGCTCGCGGTGGCGTCGGCAGACCGCACGCCGGCAGGTGATCGATGATGTCGCGTTGTGCGCCTATCCCCACCAGGCACCCCCAACGAGAGATGTGCTTCCGCCGTGTGCCGGATCGTCAGGCGAATCGGCCGGTGGCAACCTGCTTTCATGACCAGAATTGCCGAACACCCCCTGATGATCACGGACCCCGAATTGGACCTAGCCGCCAGGTCGTTCTGGGAACAGGACTTCGAGCAGCGGGATAAGGCCTTCGCGCGATTGCGCACGGAGCGGCCCGTCTCCTATAGCCGGCCGTACGAGTCGACATTGCTGCCACCGGATGAGAACACGCCCGGATTCTGGTCGGTCACCAAAGCCGCGGATTGTCGCCACGTTTCCCGCACCAAGGAGCTGTTCTGCTCTGGCCTAGGCGTGTTGATGGAGGACATGCCCATAGATGCCATCAGGGCCACGGCGTCGTTTCTGGTGATGGATGGCGAGGACCATCGCAGGCTGCGCGGCCTGATTCAGCAGGCCTTCACCGTGCGCAACATCCGGAAATTGGCTGACTGGGTTGCCCAAACCGCACGGGAGCGCTTGGACGAGATCATTGACCGCGGCGAGGGCGACTTCGCCGATCTGTACGCGAAGTACGTCCCCGGCCGGATCTTCGCTCACTTCTTCGGCGTCGAACGCGACAGCGAAGAGCAACACATCATCATGGAGGCGGCCGAGCGGATGCTGGCGTGGGACGACCCGCGGATGGCGCTGGGTCGTGATGCCCTGACCACGCACGTAGAGGAAGCCATGCGCATTCAGGCTATCGCGCTCGCGCAGGCTAAGAAGTGCCGCAAGAATCCGAAGGACGATCTCATGAGCTGGGTCGCCAACGCGGAGTTCGAGGGCAAGAAGCTCGACGACCAAGAAATAATGTCGTTTTTCTCGCTGCTGGGTTCGGCCGCCAACGACACCACCCGCCACACCATCGCACACGCGGTGCGGCTGTTCGCGCAGCACCCGGACCAGCGCGATCTGCTGGTTGAGGACCTTCCCGCCCGGGTGGGCACTGCTGTGGAGGAGGTCGTGCGCTACAGCAGTCCGGTCATGCATTTCCGGCGCACCGCCACGGCGGACACGACGATCGGCGACGCCGAGATCAAAAAGGGCGAGCACGTCGTGATGTGGTACTGCTCGGCGAACCGCGATGCTGAGGCGTTCGAGAATCCGGGCAAGTTCGACATCCTTCGCAACCCGAACGATCACCTTGGCTTCGGCGGCGGCGGCCCGCATTTCTGCCTCGGCAATACCCTTGCGCGTCAGATGCTCAGCGCGGTCCTCACCGAAATCTACACGCGCATACCCGATATCACGCTGGCTGGCGAGCCCGAGTTCCAGATCAACAATTTCATCCACGGCGTGCACTCGCTGCCGGCGCGCTGGACGCCTCCAACCCGTCGCTGACCATAACCAGGAGCAACCGCGCGGCTTTCGGGCTGTCGGGGAGCGCAAAAATGCTACTGTCACCCTTGTCTATGCGATCTAGGGGCGTAATTGGCTCAGGACCTCGTACACGTCGCCGCTCAGGAGGCCGCCGCGGTCGCGGCATCGATTGACGTGGCCGAGCTAGCCGAGCGCATCGGCCTGCGCGCGGTGGCGGTGGTCGCAGAACTGCACCAGCCCGAAGACAAGGACCTCGAGCAGTTGACGGTCGAGGCCGCGTTGCCCAACGTGCAGGCGGTCCTGCGCGGATTCGCTACGTGCGAGTCGCCGGCCTTGGCACAGGCCCCGGAGGTGACCCTCAACTGGGTATCCACCTTGGCGCAGCGAGGCATCAGCGTCGCGGCGATTCCGCGCTGCTATGTGATCGGGTTGGGCATGTGCGACGCGGCAATACGTGAGGCGGTGCAGCGGCTGGATGCTCCCGAAAAGGTGAAGTGGCAGTTGGCCAATTCCGCCTCACGGTACCTGTACGGATTCTGCGAAAAGGTCTCCGGCGACCTCGTCGATTACTACCAGCGGGAACGCGAGCTTTGGGTACGAAGCGCCGACTCCGTTCGCGCGGAACTGGTCCACGCGGTCGTGGCGGGACGTCCAGTTGATCTGCATGCGACGAGCGCGGCGCTCGCATACAACCTGGAACGACGACACGTCGCCCTGATGGTTTGGGCTGATCCCCGCTCACAACACAAACCTGCGCTGCAGGCATTGAAAGGTGCCGCCGCCGCGGTCGCGCACAAACTCTTGGGCGTCGAGCTACTGGTTGTTCCGGCGGGCCCGTCAATGGTATGGGCTTGGACGGGCGGCCCGAACGTGACCGATTCCCCGCCCGGCGCATTGTCGGTCGACGCGCCGCTTCTCGCCTCGGTCGGGGGAATCGGCGACGGGCTGAACGGGTTCATCCAGTCCCATCGCCAGGCGCGTGACGGCCGCCGCGCGAGCGGTGTGTTTTCCCACCCGTCGGGCACCGTCGCCCGCTACCACGACACGGTGCTGAGCGCTCTGCTGACCCAGGATCTGTCGGCCGCGGGGCAGTTCGTCAAAGCAGAGCTTGGCGAGCTGAGTTTGAACACTGAGCGCAGCCGTAGGCTTCGTGCGACACTTGTCGCCTTCTTCGAGGAGGGGATGAGCTGGTCGAAGACTGCCGAACGGCTGGGCGTGCATCAAAACACCGTGATGTACCGCGTCGAACAGGCGAAGGACCTGCTCGGCCGTTCGCTAAGCGACCGCCGACTCGAGCTTGAGGTGGCGTTACGCTTGGCTGATGCCAGTGCCAACCTCAGCCCCGGCGGGCTGGCCAGCGCGGGCCAGTCCGACACGCAAACGTCGTAGCGCCGCCCTGTGGCCGGCTTCCAGTGCCCTGCGTGAGATTTGGAAGCGGCTTCCATGTTGAAGGGGCGCACGTCGCCGTAGCTTTGGCCACATGAGTACCGCCACCTTAAATCCACCCGGCACCGCCGATTTCTGGCCCCGATCCGGTGAAAACGTGCTGCGTTTTCCGGAAGTTTGTTCCATCCGCGTTGCCGACGCTGGGGATTGGTCTCTCGTCGGCGAGCCCCTGCGCGATCAGCCATTGAGGGACCGGGTGGTCTCCGCGCTGCACGAGGTCGCCACGCTACCGGGATTCGACAACGTCGGCGCACTCGACGACGACCGCAACTTCATGAGCATTCAAGCGGCCCTGAAGTCGGCCTACGACCGCCTCGCCGAAGTCGCCACCACCAACTCGACAATGATCGCGTTGCTCACCGAAATCTGCCATCTGCAAGTGGAGGTCGCCCAAGCCCAAGGTAGGCAGAAGCAGGACCGTTACGCTGCCACCCGCTCCGCACTGTCGCGATTGCATGGTGTCGACTCGATCGAGCAAATGCTCGAGCGTGCGCCGGCCGAGCTGTGTCGGTGCGGCTTTGACCGCGCCATCGTTTCGCGCGTCGAGGAGTCGACGTGGCGGGTGGAAAGCGTCCATGTCAAGGCCGACGCCGAGTGGGCCAGCGAAATCGCCCGGGTGGGGCGCGCCCATCCGATGCACATCGACCACACGCTCATTGAAAGCGAAATCATGCGTCGCCGTGCTCCGGTGCTCGTCCGAGACGCGCAACATGCTCGCCGCACCAATGCCGCGATCGGGCAAGCGTCGCTGTCGCGATCCTATGTCGCCGCGCCGATCATGCCCGACGGACGGATCATCGGCTTGCTGCACGCCGACTGCTACGTCAGCCGCCGGCACGTCGATGACGAGGACTTGGCGGTGCTGTGGATGTTCGCCGAGGCGTTCGGCTACGCATTCCAGCGCACGGCGCTCAGCGAGCGATTACGCTCGGCGCGCAACGAGATTCAACGGATGGTGCGTGGCATCGCGACCGCCGCCGATGACCTGTGCACGGCCCGGACCGAGCTCGGCCGCCCGCAGCCACAGACTGATGGCGTCACCGCGCCACCCCCCATCGCCGCATCACTGGCCGCCAATTCCGGCATCGAGTCGCTGCTATCACGCCGTGAAATCGAAGTCGTGGCGCTGATGTCCCAAGGCAAGAGCAACGGTGCGATCGCAACGCATCTGGCGATCTCCGAGGGCACCGTCAAGACGCACGTCAAGCACATTCTGCGAAAGTTGAAGGCATCCAATCGAGCTGAAGCGGTGTTTCGGTACATGCGGTTGAGCGCCGTGCATGGATCCGTACCGCCAGTACAGGGACGCCTATCAACCGTCGCGCGCTAGTTGTTCGAGCTCACCGACGCGCTGCTGTACGCCGACGGGCCGGTGGTCTCGCTGCCCGAGCTGGCGCTACCCCACACGTGTCACCAGCTGACGCCTCGGCGACTCCTGAGCACCGATGTATTCGCGAGGCACGGCCATGCCGACAGTGATGCATCATGATGCGGTCGCCGCTATTATCGGATCCGTGCGGACAACAGTGGTGATTGACAGCGACGTCGCCGCTGAGATCGAGCGCCTTCGCCGCGAGGGGATGGGCCTAAGCGAGGCCCTGAATCTGCTGGCGCGCAGAGGGATGAGCCGGGGGGCCCCACCCAAGTCGGTCGTGTACAAGCATCGGACCTCGCGTATCGGCCTGAAAGTAGACGTCACGAACGTCGCCGACGTGCTCGATCTGCTCGACGATGATCGTTGACGCGAATTTGCTGCTGTATGCCGTCGACGAGAGCAGCGCCCATAACGTCGCCGCCGCGTCCTGGTTAGAAGCAGTGCTTGGCGGCGATAGCCGAGTCGGCTTGCCCTGGCAGACAATCGGTGCGTTCCTGCGAATCGCTACCCATCCAAGAGTCGCAGAGAATCCGTTGTCCGGCCCCGCCGCTTTAAGATACGTAGCGGAGTGGCTCGCCGTCCCAGTGGTGTGGATCCCACCCGCGACCGAGACCACAGCGCGGGTCTATGCGAGACTGTGCGAACAAGTCGAGATCACGGGCAATCTCGTGCCAGATGCCCAACTAGCCGCGCTCGCGGTCGAACACGGGGTCGAATTAGCCTCTGCCGACACAGATTTCATGCGTTTCCCCGGACTTCGCTGGATGAACCCGCTGAGCGCATAGCTGCCCGCCGGATGAGCGGGTCAGCGGAACAACACTTTTCGATTGGCTGCCCGGCAAATATTTGGGCTCAGATAGCACCGGTGACCCGCTCAACTCGTCGGAGTCGCTGTCACCTGCACATCACCCTGCTCCACTCGGTGTTCGATCAGCCCGACAGGGAATCCGTTGCAGCGCAGTGCACCACATATTTTTCTCGTCCAACGTTGGCAGGCGTCACCGACAGCAGCCGATTTGGGTTGGCAGGTAACCCGTTTGAGAGATCGACCCTCACCAGGCCAGGCGGTCTACTGGAGGAAATCTGCCCTCAAGCAGCGACGAGGTAGTCATGGCTTTCGTGATAGCAGCACCATGTGTGGCTGATTATTCATGCCTGGAAAGTTGTCCGGTCGGGTGTATCCACCCCGCTCCCGACGATCCGGAATTCGATCGGGCCGAACAGCTCTATATCGACCCCGCTTCATGTATCGATTGCGCGGCCTGTGTTGAGGCGTGCCCGGTCGACGCCGTGTTCGACGCCGCACAACTCCCCGAACGGTGGCGCCACTACGTGGACGTCAATCGGGACTACTTCGGAGCTGATGCACGTGGCTAGTACAGCGAGGCTTCGGGTCGCCGTGGTGGGGGCGGGACCGGCGGGCGTCTATGCCGCCAGGCACCTGCTCGGGGTCGACGGCGGCACCTATGTCGCCGGGCGCACTGCGCCGTTGACCGACCGCGCGGTCGAGGTCGACCTGTTCGAACGGCTGCCGACTCCGTATGGACTGGTTCGAGCCGGTGTGGCTCCGGATCACCCGGAGAAGAAGTTGATGGGCCAGCTGTTCGATGCTATTGCTAGGCGTCCGGAATTCAGGTTTTTCGGCAATGTCTAGATTGGCCGCGACGTCACCGTCGAGGAGCTGTCCGCATGGTACGACGCGGTGGTCTACGCGGTCGGTGCCGCCAGCGACTGCGCTCTCGGCATCCCTGGCGAGGATTTGCCGGGTAGCGTAGCGGCGCGTCAGTTTGTCGGCTGGTACAACGGCCATCCCGATCACGCCGACCTCGCCGTCGACCTCGGCAGCGAGCGCGCGGTGATCATCGGCAACGGCAATGTCGCTCTCGACGTAGCGCGGGTGCTGTGCCTGCACCCAGAAGAGTTGCGGCACAACGACATAGCTCCACACGCCCTAGCGGCGTTGGAAGACAGTCGAATTCGAGAAGTCGTCGTCATGGGCCGTCGGAGTCACCTTCATGCCGCATTCGCCAACGCCGAGCTGGAGGAACTCGGCCGACTCGACGACGTCGAGGTCGCCGTGGATGCGGGCGAGTTGGCGCTCGCCGAGCACACGCACGGCCATGGGCCAGTCCGGCGCAAGCACGACCTCCTGGTCCAGTACGCGGCCAACCGTCGTCCGAACGCACGCCGACGGATAGCACTGCGCTTCCTGCGCACGCCGACAGAGGTCCTGGGAACCGACAAGGTCGAGGGCTTGCGTTGGACGCGGACGAAGGCCCAGCCCGCCGCCACGGACGTCATCCCGACGGGCCTGCTGATCAGGTCCATCGGCTATCGGGGAAATCCCTTGCCGGGGTTGCCGTTCGACGACACTCACGGCGTCATCGAGCACTTCGATGGCCGCGTGGTACGGCGCCCGGGGAGCTACGTCACGGGATGGATCAAACGCGGACCCACAGGCGTGATCGGGACCAATAAGAAGTGCGCCCGCGACACCGTGCGGGCACTCCTGGACGACGCCGATGCCGGTCGGCTGTCCACCGACCGCTCACTCGATCGTCCCGCGGTTGCTGCGCGGCTACGGCAGCGTAGCCGAGACGTTGTGGATCTGACCGGGTGGAACTCGATCGATCTCACCGAACGCCGAGCCGGCCACGCCGAGGGGCGCCCGCGTCACAAGCTCACGCGGGTGCCAGAGCTGGTCGCGGCCGCGCAGGACACCCGCTCCGGCGGTCCTCGCCGCTACGACGTCATCGTGGTCGGATCGGGACTGGGTGGCTTGTCCAGCGCGGCGTGTCTTGCGGCGTCGGGCAAGTCTGTTCTGGTGCTCGAGCAGCATGAGATTCTCGGCGGATGCTCTCAGGTGTTTCGACGTAAGGGCAAGTGGGAGTTCGATTGTGGCGTTCACTACGTCGGCGGGTGCGTGCCCGGTTCGGATGGCCTTATTCCGACGGTTCTTCGGGGCTTGGGAGTCGAGGACCGCATCGAGTGGTCTCGGTTGGATGACGACGGGATGGACACCGTCGTGCTGCCCGAACACACCTTCCGGGTGCCGACCAACTGGGACGGATTCGCCCAGAACCTCGCCGAAACCTTTCCGGCGGACGCCACCGGGCTCCGCAGCTGCGTCGCGGAACTGCGCGTCATCGGTGAGGGCGCCGACCGCATCAACGACGTCCCACACTCGGTGCGGGTCGTACTACCTCTGGCCCGACGCCCGCGCGAGTTGGCCGCCATCGTGCGGGCACTGGAGCAGCCGATCGGCCGCCTGTTCGACCGCCACCGGCTCGGCCCGCATGCCCGCGCCGCTCTGCTGTCGTTGATCCATCTGCACAACACGCCGCCGTCGCGGACGCCGGCGTTGCTGGTGGCGGTGCTCTTGCGGCACTACTTCAAGGCCGGCGCGTACTTCCCCACCCAGGGCGGTCAGGTGCTCGCCGCCAACCTCGTCGAGGTGATCCTCGGACATGGCGGAACGGTGCGCACGAAGGCACGAGTGCGCTCGATCGACGTCGAAGGGGGCCGGGTTACCGGTGTCACCTTGACCGACGGCGAGACCATTCGCGCCGACGTCGTGATCAGCAACGCCGATGCCCATCGCACCTTCCAGGACCTCATCGCGCCTGAGCATCTGCGCCGCCGCACACGTGAACGAATCCGGAACTTCCGCCGCCCCCATTCGATTTTCTCCACCTACATCGCCGCCAATATCGACATCTCCGCAACGCGGCCGGCGACGAACTACATCCTCCATGACCGCTACGACTTCCAGACGACCTACGACATGCTCGACGCGGGACAGTGGGATCCTCAGGGCTGGTTGGCGATCAGCTCGCCGACGCTGAAAACCGGTGGCCGTCGACACTTCGGAGCGGCCGGTCACAGCAGTATCGAAGCCTTCATGGCCGTCCCCGCGGAATACGAGTTCTGGGGCGGTGGTGATCCCATGAAGGGCACTGACTACAAGTGGTCGCCCACCTACATCGAGCGCAAGGCGGAAATCGAGGAGACCGTCATGGAGCGGGTTCTGGACACGCTGCCGGAACTGAATGGTCATGTGGTGTGGCAGGAATCGGCCACGCCGCTGACCCATGAACGCTTCACGCTGTCGCGAATGCCGTACGGACCCGAGCTGGCCAAGGACCAGATCGGACCCGGGCGCCGGCTGTCGGCGCGCACCGAGATCGACGGCCTGTTTCTGGCGGGAGCATCGACGGTGTACCTCTACGGCATCGCGTTCACCCTGCGCGGCGGTGTCGGCACCGCGTCGCACATTCTCGGACGCGACCTGCTCAAAGCCTTCCGGGCCGGCGAGGTCATCAGCGATCCTGCCGCGCTGCCGGCACACGGCCCCGACTGGGATCCGTTCGACGTCTGTCGTAGTCACGCGCTCAAGGGAAGCCGACGGGAGAACCAGCTGATAGCGTCGACGCTCACCGGGGCATAGCGCGGCGCTTCGGGCACGGCGACTCGTATCGGTAACTCAGTCGGGCACAGCGGGTCTCGAGGCGGGGAGCGGCCGAAACGGCGTTACGGGATGAGGCCATCCTGGTCGTCAACCTTTGGGGTACCGCGTTTGTTGGCGGATCGCGGTTTGCGCCGCGGGCCGGGATTGACGACCAATAAATTGTCGAGAGCTGATCCTCAAGCGGCTAGAGTTCAGCATCATCGCGTTCGAGTGTAGGGAGCTTGCGTGGCAGGTTGCAGCAAGAGAGTGGATGTGGTTGCGGTGGCGTTGCGGGCCGCGTCGGAGATCATCGGCGGGCATGCCGAGCGCGTGGCGTCTTCGGTGGGCAGTGTGGGTGGGTCGGCGGAGTCCTCTGGGGCGGCCGCCGCGGCGATGCACGCCGCGTGGGGTGAGTATTGCGGCGTGTTCGGCGCTCGCCTGTCCGCGGCGTCGGCGGCATTGACCGTGGCGTCCGGGGCGTTTGTTGCCATGGATGAGGTCAATAGTGCTGCATTGACGTTGGTCGCGCCGGTTCAGGCGCTTTAACCGGTGTGGCCGCTATGGGGCCACTGACACGGTCGCGGGTAGAGGCGTTTGACCAGACTGCCGACATGTTGACCGAGGCTGCGGCGCAGTGGCGGGCGCGCGCGGCAGTGGTGGAGCGCGCCGCACACGCCTATGTCGAGCAGATGACCAATCCCGACGGGACCGCATGGGAAGGGCAGGCCGCCGGATCGGCCGCGCAGATGGCCCACTCCGACAATTTGGCGGTGTTGCCTGCTGTCGACCATGCGCACCAAATGGCTGATATTGCACACCGGGGCGGTGAGACTCTGCGCGGGGCGCGTGCGGAGGCTTTGGAAGCCATCGCTGATGCCGAGGACAGCGGCTTCGTTGTGGGTGAAGACTTGTCGGTCACCGACACGCGCTCCGCGGACTCGCCCGCGCAGCGGCTTGCCCGTCAACAACAAGCAGAGATCCATCGCAGCTTCATCGCGCACCGCGTCGCTCGGCTGGACGCCGCCAACGAGAGCATCGCCACCAAGCTGCAAACCGGCGCCGCGCGGCTGGTAGGCATGGCGCCCGCAGGGTGGCACCAGCCCGTCACCGAGTTGGTCCGGCCTGTCCCCGCAAAGCCTGCGCGCCCGGTTGACAGCCGGGCCACCATCCGCGCCGTCGACAACCATTGGAAGCAAGACCCGCAACTACCCGCGCCGGTCGACCCGAAAGACATGACCGCGCCCGCGGCGCGCGCCGCTTGGGAGGCCGTCAACGCCGAAATGGCTGCCTACAACGCCCGATGCGGACGCACCTTCGTGTTGCCCAACGAACAGGCCGCCTACAACGCCTGCCTCGCAGACCGCGGACCCCTCCTCGAGCGACAAGCCGCGATCAGAGCACGCTTGCGGGACTTGGGCATCCAGGTAGAAGGCGAGCCCCCGCCCGCCCCCGATCCGGCAGGCCCACAACCGAACCGAGGGTTGCCTCCGAACGGCATTTCCCCTCCTACGGAAGGGAACCCGGAGGTGGGACCGGCCAGTCGCCCTAGCGAAAAGCCCCTCGGCGGCCAGAGCCTCTGGGACGAAAACGGTGGCGAATGGCGCTACTTTCCTGGAGATCGATGGCACAATGCGCATTGGGATTATAATCCTCATGATACCCCGAACTCTCGGTGGAAAAACATTCCTATCGGAGATCTCCCACCTAACAAATGATTGGAGCAGAATGGCCGTCTTTCGCGTGAAAGCCGATAGCTACTTTGGCGACGAAGCCATTCTAGCTTATGCGGATCGTGCGGGAATGCGCATGTTTAATTCGGCTGTGATCTCAGCGCAAAAAAACGGCCAAGCGAGTTTCGAGATCGATGGAATTGAGCATCAAGTAATCCGGCAGAAAAATGCGGCCGATATCGAGCAGAGGTCGCGAACCGTAGTGTGGCGACTCGACGATGCAAAACTAGTGGAACTCCTTGATCTAATAGAACCCCTGATTGATGCTGAGGGCCCTGGTCATCAATACTTAGATATAAATAGCCCAGCTTCAACACTCACCTTATCCGTTGACGAGTACATCGCATAACAGCTGATATCGTGAGGGCGGCGAGCAAAAGAGACTGTCCCGCCACATTCGACGCCCGCGGATGCAGTAATGGCCGCGGTCACCGAAGTTGTTGCAGCGGTGCTGATTCCTTTCACCGCTGGAGCCAGTGAAGCGGTGTCGAAGGTGGTCGATGTCAGTAGGCTGGCCGCCGCCGGGGCTCGCATCGCCGAAATCGTCCGGGCTTTCCGAGCGGCGGCCGAGTTGTCGGCCCTGCCTACTGCAAGTGCGATCGGTGCTGCCGCTCGGTCGATATCCGAGCTGGGACCACTTCTCGCCGCGCGCGCGAGGGTCTTCGCAGCCGAGACGGCGAGCCCTGGTGGCGCTGCCGCAATCGACGAGGCGGGGGCCGTCAGGCTTTCACATGAAAGTGTCATTGACAAGCTCGACAGGTACTTACTTGATCCAGACCACCCGGTGGGGGCCCCAAGGCGAAATGGTTCGAGCAGGCGTTAGGTTTCACCCGCCAGAATGAATCCGACCTTGCCAGGCAGATCGTTATTAACGATAGCAAAGCTGTACAAACGGGTGTGACACAATATGGGATAAAATACAATCAAGTAATCTCAATCACGGGAGCGAATGAAAAGATTATTGACGTAACATTTGCATGGATACGCGGCAATGACGGAGTCGTGCGTTTGATGACATGAAACCCAAAGAACACGATGTAGTCCAATTGCGGCGGCCACTGTTGGAGTACAACCTTCCGGCCGGTTCAAGGGGGGCGGTCGTGTTGGACTATACGAAGTCTTCACAGGGCGACCTGCCCCCTGCTTACGAAGTGGAATTCTCAGACGCCCACGGTATCACCCAAGCCTTGGTCACAGTTCGCGAAGAGGACCTGGAGGTCGTCTGGCGTCCAGATCCGGATAAGTAGCCGTCCGCCCCGACTCGGCTTTTGTGTTCTCCTGCCTTGGTTCTGGTGGCTGCTCAAGATATTCGATTCCGCTTTTACCGCGATGGTCTCGTGGTCGAGCATGAGGTCCAGCGAACGTAGCAACCGCTGCGAGTGCTCAGACAAGATGGCCGCGACGGCTGTTGCACCCTGGTGCCACTCTTCCCAAGGCGGCTGGAAGGCCGATGCCGCAATACCAGGCCAGGACGCTGACAATGCGCGCCAATCATCGGTGATACTGTCTAATTCCGCTTTCAGATCATCACTTTGATTCGCAAGAATTTGCGCGGCTGATGCCATCGCTTCCAACCTCATGGTCAGCTCACCAGCCACGAAACCGCCTATCGGTCACTTTGGCACCATGCAAGCGAAATCGGGCGTTTCATGCAAGTCACCCATTCCATCCAGTGATCCGCACTTTGAGGCTGTCATAGGAGTACTTCGGCGAACGCGGCTTGCGCGGCCGGGTTGCGACCGGCACCCGGCGGCCGCTTCGCTGCCGTAGTCAGCCGGCGGCCGGCATTATCACCATCCCGTCACCTTGATGCGTGTGATCACCTGAGTTGGCCCCAGTTGGGTCGGTTTTCTTCATGAATTTTGGCTCCATCTGGGGCGGTGATCCGCTGCGCGGTGGGGTCAGCGTGTCGTCACGAATATTGGGCCCCACCCGGGATG
>NZ_UPHQ01000238.1 GCF_900566055.1 Mycobacterium innocens | reverse complement strand
TTACCCCACAGCCCGGCGCTGCCGCCGGCCCCACCGCTGCCGCCGTTGCCGCCGCCGTCGAGCAGCGCCGCGCCGCCGTTGCCGCCGGCCCCGCCGCTGCCGTGCAGCCAGCCGCCGTTTCCGCCGGCGCCGCCGTTCGCGCCGGCACCGCCGTTGCCGCCGCCCCCGCCGTTGCCGATCAGCCCGGCGGACCCGCCGCTACCACCGGCCGCCCCGTCGGTCGTTTGGGAAAAGCCGGTGCCGCCGTTGCCGTATAACAGCCCACCGGCCCCGCCATTGGGGTTGGCCGCCGTCCCGTCGGCGCCGTTGCCGATCAGTGGGCGCCCCAGCAGCGTCTGGGTGGGCGCATTGATCGCGTCCAGCAGGCTCTGCTGGACGTTGGCGGCCTCGGCGCTGGCATACGAGCTGCCACCGGAGGTCAAGGCCTGCACGAACTGGTCGTGAAACGCCGTCGCCTGCGCGCTGACCGCCTGATACGACAGGGCGTGCTCGCCGAACAGCGCCGAGATCGCCATCGATATCTCATCGGCGGCCGCCGCTTGCACTTGCGCCGTGGGGGCCAATGCCGCCGCGCTCGCGGCGCTGATCGCCGATCTGATGCTGGCCAGGTCCGATGCAGCTACTGTCATCATCTCTGGGGTTGCGAGCATAAACGACATGGTCGTCCTCCGATCGATTGTCGGAGGATAACGCGGTCAACGCGGCGCGTCTCGGGTTTCGCACAGGTCCCAGGGCGTTCGCGGGAATTACCCAAGCGCCGCACGGAATTTCGGCGCCGTATTGGTTGCCGGGTCAGGCGGCGACGGTGCGGGCGGCGTCATCGTGGCCGGCGATACGTTCAAGTCGTGCGTTTAGATCGTTTTTGGTGAACTTCCGTACGAACGGTGTGGCGACCTGTTCGTAACTGCTGAAAGTCGAACGGCGTGACGACGTCTTCGAGGGTGTGGAAGTCGTTGGGGTGAGACGACTTTACGTTGCACGACGGAGAGATAGATTTCCACTGCCAGCGGTCTTCGAGCCGGTCGATGGCGGCCTTGCCGCATGGGAGGAGCAATTGCTGACCACCCAGAACACCCGTCGCGCGGAGGTGTGGGGCTCAGTGGTCATGACCTGGTCGACGAGACGGTCGAAGGGGTCGATGCCGGTGGTCTCCTCCTCGGCCCGGCCAAAGGCCTTGGCGCGGTGCGGCGCTGAGCCAGCGCCAGCTCGTGGTGCCCGAAATCGAGGCGGCGAGGCCTTGCTCGACGGCGGCGCGGGCCAGATCGGGGCACTGCCAGCGGGGCCCAGCGGTTGGGATTTGTCGGCTTTCGCCGGGAGCTCGCGGGCCAGCGCCTTGATGGCGACCACGACGTCAGGGTGGAAAAGTCGGGGGCCGTCCTGTCCGGGGCAGATCGGTCAGGCCGGCCAGGCGATGGTCGAAGAAGCTCAGTTCACTCTCGGCGACGGGCCGCATTGACGTTGGCGACGCGCTGTGGAAATGTCATACTCATCTATGAGAGGGAGGTTCTCATGAGCGACTTCGCCGAGATGGATTTCTTCCGTGACGACCGGCTTGTCGAGAATCCCTACCCCTACTACGAGGCCCTTCGGCAGCAGTGTCCCGTCGCCCGCGAACACCACCACGGCGTCACCATGGTGACTGGCTGGGACGAGGCCGTCGGCGTGTTGAACGACGCCGAGACGTTCTCGTCGTGCATCTCGGTGACCGGCCCGTTTCCCGGCTTTCCGGTACCGCTTGAGGGCGACGATATTACCGACGTCACCGAGCTGATCGAGCAGCACCGGGACAAGCTGCCATTCAGCGACCAGCTCCCGACCCTCGACCCGCCGACACACACCAACCACCGCGCCCTGCTGATGCGGCTGATCACCCCCAAGCGGCTCAAGGAGAACGAGGATGCAATGTGGGTGCTCGCGGACCGGGTGCTCGACGGGTTCCTGGCACCGGGAGAAGGCGAATTCATCAAGGGTTTCGCGGGCCCGTTCACGCTGCTGGTCATCGCCGACCTGCTGGGAGTGCCCGAGGAAGATCGCGATCAGTTCGTCAAGAACATCCGCCACCATTCGGGCGGCGGCGTCGGGGGCACGGGCAAGGAGTCGTTGGCCCACAACCCGCTGGCATTTCTTTACGGGACCTTCGCCGATTACATCCGTGATCGCCGCCGCGAACCACGCGACGACGTGCTCACCAGCCTGGCCACCGCGACATTCCCGGACGGCTCGGTTCCCGACGTGCAAGACGTGGCCCGGGTTGCGTGCAACGTCTTCTCAGCGGGCCAGGAAACGACCGTGCGGCTGTTGGGTGCGGCATTGCAGACCATCGGGGAGCGCCGAGACATCCAGGAGCGGTTGCGCAAGGACCGAAGCCTGATCCCGAATTTCATCGAAGAAGCGCTGCGGATCGAGAGCCCGGTCAAGGGGGACTTCCGCTTGTCCCGGGTGCCCACCACGGTCGGTGGAGTCGACCTGCCGGCGGGTACCACCGTGATGGTTTTGCAGGCGGCGGCCAACCGCGATCCGCGCCGGTTCGACGAGCCAACGACGTTCGATCCCGCCCGCAAGAACGCCCGGCAACATCTCTCGTTCGGACGGGGGATCCACAGCTGTCCCGGAGCACCGCTGGCGCGAGCCGAAACCCGGGTGGCCGTCGAGCGGCTGCTCGACCGGACGTCGGACATCAGGATCTGCGAGCGTGAGCATGGTCTGGCGAATGACCGTCGTTACCAATATGTTCCGACCTATATCCTGCGCGGCCTGACCGAGCTGCACCTGGAGTTCACGCCGGCATGAAAGTTTCGGTTGACGACCAGTGCTGTCGCGGCCATGGTGTATGCGTCACACTTTGCCCCGAGGTGTTCAGCCTGACCGAAGACGGCTACTCGGTGGCGATAACATCCGATGTCCCAACGGAATTAGAGGCAGCTACCCGGGAGGCCATCGAATGCTGCCCCGAACAAGCCATCAACGAAAGCTGATGCCGCCCGCTGGTCCGGGTTTTTCATCCACACTCACACAGACGCTCTACTGCTGGCGGCGGGCCAATGGTGTGCGGGCGGCAGTGCGCTCGGTCGCCAACTAAGGGACTTGCGAGGAAATAACACGCGCATTTGACCGTCGGGCGGTGCTTACGGCGCCCGCGGTGGGCCGGTCACGGTGTAGTTCCATTCGCCGTGCCAGTCGTGCCGGGTGATGGCTCGGGCTTCCAGTTCGCGAATCTGCTTGTCGCTGACCTTGATTCCCTTGGGGTACTCG
>NZ_UPHQ01000030.1 GCF_900566055.1 Mycobacterium innocens | reverse complement strand
AAGCCAGCCAGTTTCGCCCCGAACAACTCGCCGAGCTGGCCGCCACCCTCACCGATTGCCTCAACCCCGACGGCAGCTACACCGATCAGGATCGGGCGCGGCGACGCGGCCTGAGCCTGGGCAGCCAGCAAGCCGATGGCATGTCGGAGCTGCGGGGGCTGATCACCCCCGAGCTGCGCGCCACCCTGGAGGCGGTGCTGGCCAAGCTGGCCGCCCCGGGCATGTGCAACCCCGAATCCCAAACCCCCTGTGTCGAGGGCAGTCCCAGCCAAGACGCCATCGACGCCGACACCCGCTCGGCCGCCCAACGCCACCATGACGGGCTCACCGCCGGGCTGCGCGCGCTGCTGGCCTCCGGAGACCTGGGCCAACACAACGGGCTGCCGGCCAGCATCATCGTGTCCACCACCCTCAAGGATCTGCAAGCCGCCGCCGGCACCGCACTGACCGGCGGCGGCACCACCTTGCCGATGTCGGATGTGATCCGCCTGGCCCGCCACGCCCACCACTATTTGGCCATCTTCGATCAGGGCAAGGCGTTGGCGCTGTATCACAGCAAGCGGCTGGCCTCACCCGGACAACGAATTGTCTTGTACGCCAGGGAGCGTGGCTGCTCAGCCCCGGGCTGCGACGTCAAAGGCTACTACTGTGAAGTCCACCATGTGATTCCCTACGCCGAGTCGCCCACCACCGACATCAACCAGCTGACCTTCGCCTGCGGACCCCACCACAAACTGGCCGACCAAGGCTGGACCACCCGCAAAAACACCCACGGCGACACCGAATGGCTCCCCCCAACCCACCAAGATCGCGGCCAACCCCGCACCAACACCATGCACCACCCCGAAAAGCTGCTCCGCGACGGCGACGACGACGAAGAGGACGAATCCCCATAGCCGACACCACAATTACATTGCAGCGCAACGCCATACCGGCGGCAGACGCACACCGCAAACAGGCCGTCAAACCTCCCTCTTGCGGATCTGCACCACCAAGGGCTTCAGCTCACGCCGCTGGCGCCGTGAGTCGCCGGCAGGACCGCGGCCCGCGGTACCGGCGGCACGTCATTGATCGCCCGGACGCGGATGCGCGCGCCGCGATGCGGCACCACGATGACGTGCTTGAGCTTCTGCCGTTCACCGGATGCGGTGCTGGTCGTCAACGCGACCCGCCGCAAGATCTCCCGCAGGACCACCCGCATCTCGACCATGGCGAAGGTCGCCCCGAGGCAGCGCCGGTTACCACCGCCGAAGGGGAACCACGTGACCGGACTCAATGTCGCGCCGAGCATGCGATCCGGATCGAACCGGTCAGGTTCGGGGTATAGCGTGGCGCTGCCATGTACCAAACCAATCCCCGGAGCAACCATGGTTCCCGCGGGCAGTCGATAACCGGCCAGGTCCACCGGCCTGGTCAGAACCCGGCCCACGTCGAACACCACCGAGCGGATCCGCAGCGTCTCCTTTGCCAGCGCATCTAGATACTCGTCGCCGGTCGGGTCCCCCGCCGCGCTGGCATCGGCGGCCCGTACCGCCTTGGCGAGGACGGCCGGGTGGCGGGTCAGCCGCTCCAGCGCCCAGGACAACGCGGTCGCCGTCGTGTCGTGGCCGGCCACCAGCAAGGTCATCAACTGGTCGCGAAGCTCGGCGTCGGTCAGCGCACCCGTGTGGTCGTCTGCGGCGCGGACCAGCATCGCCAGGGCGTCGGTGCGTGTCGCGAGGTCGGGGTCAGAGCGTCGATCGGCGATCTCGGCGTAGAGCAACTGGTCCGCTTCTCCGATGCGCCGACGCACCCGTCGCCACCAGCGATGGCGCAGCAGCTCGGGCTTGACCAATGCCAGCGAGTCCCACGGACCCACGCTGAGTAGCCGGGGCATCACGTCGCGCAGCGCAGCCAGCCGGGCCGGGTCGCTGGCACCGACCACCGTCCGCAGGATCACCTCGAGGGTGATCTCGGACATCTTGGGCGCCACCGCGAAATCGCGTCCCACGGGCCAGGTAGCAATGTTCTCCGCGGCGATCTCGGCCATCAGCCCGGTCTGCTGCGTGACCGCGTCGCGGTGGAATGCCGGCAGCATCATGCGGCGCCGATCCCGGTGCACGTCGTCGTCGATCACCAGCAGCGAGGTGTCGCCGAGCAGCCCCCGCAATATCGAATTCGCTTCGCCGGCGTGAAAGACGCTCGGGTCGCCGGCGAACACGGTCTTGATGTCGGCCGGGTCAGCCAGATAGACCATGGTTCCCACCCCGGCCACCCGCAGGGTAAAGACTGCCCCGTAGCGGCGGTGACAGGCGGCCACGAAATGCGACCCGCGGGTCAACATCATCAAGGCCTGCACCCACCGGGGCAGCCGAGGTCCGCGCGGCAGTGACCTGGAATCGCCCATCGGTACAAGTCTAGGTCGGCACCGGCACAGCCGGCAGTGTGCCGCCGCGTTCACGGGTTCGGATCCACTGCGGGGGCGAAACCGGCGGAGGCGCACCACGGCCGACCACAACGCCAGCCCGGATCGGGAAACGCCAGAGACCAAGCGGTTCAAAGAGTTCCGTAGTCGACGCGGCTTCGTCGCAACAGTCCCGTAGGGCGCCGCGGTAGGAGATGTTTCAATCAGTCCACGACGGAAGCTGAATTCCCTGTCTGCGCCGATCCGGGGTCGCGGAACCGATGGTTACGCAAGAACCTTTCAGCGCGAGCGGCGCGCACAATCTTTTCGCCGGCCCGAAATGCTTGAGTGTTGCGTTCGATAGGCATGATGGGCAGGGTCGCGGCCTGACGCAACACCATGATGGCGAGGGCAGGTGAAGTTCTGCACGGCACCACGAGGAGATTTGCCGACGCCTCAACGCCAGTGACCCTCATCAGCCGTTGGTGGCCGATGATTCCGCCGGGGTTGGCCATCCTCATGCAGCTCAGCAAGTCCAGGTCTGGCGAACCTGCCACCGACGACCAGTTGATGCTGATCGCCGCAATGTCGCCCAACCGCGTTGACAGGATATCAATCAGTTCGGGAAGCTCCCGCGCTATCGAAGCCTTGTGCGGCCACCATCCCCCGTCCAATGGTGCGCCCAGGGCGGTCGCCAAGGTAAGCCGGACCGGGCTGGCCAGGCGGCGTCCGGGTACCGATGCCTTCACGGAGCGTACCCGGTTGCCAACGGAATCACGCGGGCAGTTCCGGCGATGACACCAGGGTGGGCGGCCAGCCCCCAGTCGGTCGGAATCAACGAAACCGCCACTGCCGGTGCGCAATCCCGATATTGTTCAAGGAGATCATTGCAGAACCCTTCGCCTAGGTCTGACCCGGCACACACATGTGAGGGATCGACAAACGAAGCCAATCAATGATCGTCACGTCCGTTGTGGTCACACCAGAGGATCCAGGTTGGCAAATACACGTTCACCGGCGACGCTACACCTCCCGGCGACTCGAACGACGACATATTTGAAATATATTGAGCGAACGGCTAACTCATCAGTGATGAGGCGAGGGTGCGCTCATGGTACGGGGCACCGCCCCAACGTGCTACCTTGAGGGTGGATGTCGTTTCCGTACATCCAATCTAAAATGAAAGAAGTTGGAAAAGGTATGACACAGGGAACTGTGAAGTGGTTCAACAGCGACAAAGGCTTCGGTTTCATCGCTCCTGACGGCGGTGCAGAAGATGTATTCGTTCACTACACAGAAATACTCGGCAGCGGTTATCGGTCGCTCGAGGAGAACCAGCGGGTTCAATTCGAGGTCGGCCAAGGTGCCAAAGGACCCCAGGCGACGGGAGTGACACCCGTCTAAGAGACCGCTTCGTCAGGTGGGCTGGCAGGCAGTGTCCCGCCGGCCCACCTCTCGGTTGGCTGCACTAGCCTTTATCCGGCGGAGCGGCGTACGATCTTGAAATCGGGACCAGCCAGGCCCCATACGAAGGGGCCAGTCGTGTCCGATAAGTCTCCCCGCCAATCTCTAGGCAAGAAATCCAACCAGACACTCAAACAGAAACGCGCCGCCAAGCGCGCCAAAGCAGAACATACTGCCGCCAGGGACGATGTACTGAAGCCGAAACCCCACTGAAACAGCAGCTTGCTTCGGTGGGCATGGCGCATCAGGCTCGCCAGTCGGTTCGCCTGAACATTGTTGGCGCGCATCGCTTTTCGAAGCAAATCGTCGGTTAGCTTGCCGGGATACAAGATGGCCGAACGTTGCAAACAAGCGGCTGCGCTCCGGCTGTCGGCTGCGAGTAGTATCTGATCATCGGCGGTACCTCGCGCGCGACCATCTGAGATTGCGTCATCACCGATAAATTGGTTTGGCCGGATCGCGGCCAAGACAGGAGCGTCGGATGACGCGAAAACCAGACTCAACCACAGCCGGTTCCAGGCACACCCCGCCGGAGAACACCCCGCGTCTGCGCCTGAAACCCAAGGCACCCACTACCGGATACGTCGATGGGGCATGGTGGCCGCACGGTGACGATCTTCCGATTGAATTACCCGACCTGCTGGCAGTACTGTCCGTACGGCTCGGACCCATCGACCGCGTGACATACCACTTGGCCGAATGGGCGGAAGCACCGACAAAGCTGCGTATCGGTCAACGAATGGTGAAACTGTCTGGATACTACCGGCAGCCGGCCAATACCATCGAAGTGTTCGGGGTCAACAAGAAGATCGTCCTGCTGGTTGTTCCCCATCACACCGACCCGCACCACGCACATGACTCGATGGTGGCGGCTGCCACCCGCAATAACGCCTCGACAACCGACTGTCTACTCCATGACTAGTTGCGTGGGCACAATAGGCGCCTGCGATTAGGTTGTTATTCAACTAGTTCGGACCCAGATAGCACCGCAGTTAATGACGCCGGTTGAGCGAATGCTTCGTGACATGTGATGTCATCTGCGTTACGACTGAGCGGCCTTGCCCCCGAGGGAATTCATGCGCGGCCGCCACGAGAACGTCGACAGAATCGGCGATACCGGTTGCGATGTCATCGACGGCGGGTACGTTGTCCGGACACACGCACACGCTCAGATCCAAGACGTCGCCGCGAGCGGTCACCGCGATGTTCAACCCGCAGCCTTGTAGCGGATCCACCGTTTGCATACCAACAACTTTGACACCTGCACAGTATGCCGGCGCCGGCCGGCCAGAGAAATACGATACGTTGCCATGACAGTTTTCCGGGTGCCGTTGCCACAAGCCCAGGCCGGCATCGAGTCGCTTCGCCGCGTGACGGACAGGTCGCGGTAAGGACTTCGTGAGTCGTGCCAAATCTAAGCTGAGACTTGACTTTTCGGCGTTGCGCAGCCTGGCTGAGTTGAGCCTGTCGGTGGCGGTGTGGAGATTGACAAGCACCTGCACTGGATCGTTGAGCTGCACTGGGATACCAATTCGCCCGACGGCCAGCGCATCACCACAAGCTACGGAATCGCCCCCTGACAACGGCAGCGGCACCCGCATCAGCAGCGGCTCGTCAGGCACAGTGGCGTAGCGTTCGAGCCAGCCACGCAAGGACAATGTGCACGCCGCCAGAAAAGCGTTGGTGACAGTACCCCCAAACGCATGGCTCACCGCATCCAAGTCGGCTCGCGGTATCGAGGCGAAGGCCACGGTCCGCCTCCTGGTCAGCGGCGCGTTGAACACACTGTCCGGCACCGGCCCGCTCCTCGACGACACTGCCGGTGGCATCTGACGGAGTTCGCCCAAGCCGGACAACATACCGCGCGCGGCCTGCACCGCGCCGCTTGCGGCTGCAGCCGTCAGCCAAAGGCTCCTGACATAATTCTCCAGGAGCCCGGTAATGGTGTCTGAAACGAATTCGTCGAGGCGCGGTGCGCCGATGCCCGGCCCCGTCGCCTGAGGATCATCAGCGGGGTCCTCGTGCGGGCCCGACCGAAGTAGCCGCGACCATACGTACTCTGGGCCGCTCCGGGCAATATCGAGTGCGGGCGACGTCACCACCGCCAGCGCCCACCGACCACCAGCCAAACCGTCAATGATCCAGGCCTTCCACCCGGCCTCCGGGCGATCATATGGTTCGACACTCAATCGCGCTATCAGGTCGGCCAACTCACGTTGCCCGCCCGGTGCGCAAATCGTCGTGTTGTGAATCCGCAACATTGGTGCGTCTTCATCGATTTGCGGCCGCAAGCGCTTTCCCAGTAGTCCCAGTGGCGTTCCCGCCAACCGGCCACCGGAGCGGTCCTGCTGTGCCAACGACGAGTCCACCAGCCGATGTAACCGCTGGTGGCTGAGCCGATCGGACGGCTCCATGACAATCACCGCAACCGTGCCAGACGGCAGCGTCGTTCGGAAGTACCGCCGCACCGCATCCGCGTTCACCAGCCCGGGTAACGTCAGCATGGCTTCGCTGAACCAGCCGAAACATGTTGTGCCACCGCATCTATAGCGTCTTGCGGATATCGGCGAGGAGGACGAGCCACTTCGATGGAGGCTCTGCGGGCCAGCCGTGTCAGCAACTGGGCTTTCATATTCCTAGTTGTTCCTGTTTCAGCTCGGTGAGTTGGTCTCGAGTTCAGCCACGGCACGTGCGGTGACTCTTGGTGCATCAGCTGGCGCGTAGCTGCCGGGCCCACGGTGGCCGCATGCGAGATCGTTGCTTCCCACGGTACGTCGTCGATGCGAAAACCGCTACGCGTTCCGACCGCCAGGCCTTGTCACTTTCATTCGTGGCCGGCAACTGACGTAGCAGCACCAATACGACTGCGATCGATCGCCGCGCGGTAACGGCACGGCCCACTTGGGAATAGTAGGCATCGTATCGAATCTGCCCGTGCTCCACCTGGCCTTCGCTTGGACGCCATGGGACGCCATGGGACGCCATGGGACGCCAAGGAGGAAAGCCCGGTTCAGGGGCGTTGCCTGCTGCGCCTGCCGGCCAGGGGCTTGCCTTGGGTGTCCTCGCCCGCGGCGGTGAGCGCGAGCGCGATCATCACGTCGGCGTAAGTGACGAAGAGCCCGATCCAGTACGCCCACTTCAGGGTCGGATCCGGCTGCGACACGAAAAACACGACCAAAAAGATCGGCCCGACAATGCCGAACACGAACATCATCAGCTGAATGACGACGTACCGCCGTAAGGTTGCCACTCTGCAATCTCCCATCCTGCCGGGTGGCGGGTCGGCTTACCTTACCGCTCTTACCCGGGTGAGTGGTCGTCGTCCGGATCTGGTTGTGCCCGAGCGCCTTTCTCCCGGGCAGCGGTCGCGGCGGGCGAATGTTCGAGGTAGTCCATCGCCATTTGCGTCGACGCTTCGGTGCTCGGGTGATGGCTGGGCCGCAGGTAGCGGGGCGGCACCGTCACAAGAATCCGCCACGGTCCGGGCAGCTTGTACTGGCGGGCCGCCCGCAGCCAGTCCCGCCAACGCCACTTCGCGTCTATGGTCGGGTCGTTTGCCATCAGATAACGGGCTCCGGCAATCCACCACGACACGAACAGCGGCGCCGTCATCAACATCGAGAAGGCTCTGATCACGTAGTTCCCGCAGATGTTCTGGTAGACGTCGAACACCAACGAGCGGTGCTCGATCTCCTCGGCCCCATGCCAGCGCAGCAGATCCAGCATGACCGGGTCGGTGCCGGCATAGTCGAGACCCCGGTTTTGAATCACCCACTGGCCGAGCACCGCGGTGAAGTGTTCCAGTGCCGCCACATCGGCCACCCGTCGGTAAAGCCACCACCGTTGTAACGGCTTGGGCCAGTTGGTGCGTTGGTTTCCCAGCTTGGCCAGCCACTTTCCAGTTGCTGGGTGTAGGGCTGAGTGTCGATGCCTTGCTCGGCGAGGTGGTCGAGGACGAGCTGGTGCGCCCAGGCGTGCCAGGACTCCTGCTGGATGAACGGCTTGATCGCAGCTGCGAGTTCGGGGTCGTCGACCAACGGCGCTGCCTCGTCAACGACCCGGATGAACCACCGCTCGCCGGCTGGGAGCAACAAATGCAGCTCATTGAGCATGTGTGTGCTGAATGGATCGCCGGGAACCCAGTGCAACGGGGTGTGCGACCAGTCGAAACGAACCTTGCGGCGGTGAGCCGGGTATCCGTCGTGCCGCATTTCCTCGACCGCAGTCATCGGCCACTCTCTCGCCTTTACCGAGGTGTGTCATGGACGTCGACCCCGCATTTCGGGCGACCGGGACGGCGCCCTGTAACCGCATCCGCTAACCGCACCCGGATATACCCGCGAGCGCCGACGGTGAAACCACCTCCCGCGCCGGCGTGCCGACGAAGTGGCGGTGTCGGCCTCGGCCTGAGACGAATTACATTGGGGCACAGTATATTAGGAGCGACGTTGAAATTTGCTGCGGTCACCTGCGGTGACGACTGCGACGAGAAGCCGCAGCAATTTACCCGGCGATCTCGGACAGGCCGTGAGCCTGCCGCCTGCTCTTCGCATCGGCTGTTCGGCGGCACGCCTGCCACCCGAACGCCAGGATCCACGAGACGGCGACGAGCGCGAAGACGGCTATCACGACGGGGCCGGACCACCCGGACGGATACACCACTCCGGTGAGATAGTGCGCGATGAAACCGTCCGGCGGCAGCGGCGCCATCCCGGCATGGGCCCTGCCCCATCGCTCAAGGCCCGTCAGCGGGCAGTTTAGGTGCCCGGTGACGCTCACCACCGACCACGCCACCGCGAATGCGTGACAGGCAATCGTCCGACGCCATCGCAACGCGACAAACCCGCCGACCACCAGGTAGGCGATGTAGGCGAAGTGGGCGGCAACCACCACGACGACTACGGCGATGTACATGTCTCCGGTCAACACATGCATCCCTCCGTTCACCATCCAAGGGCGCTTACCACGGTAGATCGGATGTCCCCCGGTTTCATCGCGGCACCGCAGGCCGGCGGTACGCCCCCGTTGAGAGGCATTCGTCAATTCCGCGACTCAACACCTGCCCAACGGGTAACCGGTTGGCGTGATGAGAAGCGCCCAGCGTCTCGATGAGCGATCCGGCCATGCCGGACGCGCGGCTGGATAACGCGGGCGGTTGTCCACACAGTCATGTCCGCGGTTTCCGGCAAGCTGCCGCATCCAGCCGAACAGCCGGCCCCGCAGAACGCAGCAGCAAAGGAGAATACCGTGACCCTCGCAAAGTCTCCGTCGACGGTGGTTATCACCGGAGCCAGCGCCGGTGTCGGGCGTGCAACCGCCCGCGAATTCGGCAAACACGGTGCCCGAGTAGGGCTGCTGGCCCGCGGCCAGGCCGGGCTGGATGCGGCAGCTGCGGAAGTGGAGCAGGCCGGCGGGCGGGCGCTGGCGATACCGACCGACGTCGCCAGCTTCGACGAAGTCGATGCCGCGGCCGATCAGGTGGAGAGCCGATTCGGCGCGATCGACGTATGGGTCAATGTGGCGTTCACATCGGTGTTCGCCCCGTTCCACGAGATCACTCCTGAGGAATACCGCCGCGCCACCGAGGTGACCTATCTGGGCTTCGTCTGGGGCACCATGGCGGCGCTGCGGCGCATGCGCCCCCGCGATCACGGCACGATCGTTCAGGTCGGGTCGGCCCTGAGCCACCGCTCGATCCCGTTACAGTCGGTCTACTGCGGTGCCAAACACGCGGTCAACGGATTCACCGAGTCGCTGCGCACCGAGTTGCTACACGACAACAGCAACGTCCGCGTGACCGTCGTCCAGATGCCGGCGCTGAACACTCCGCAATTCTCCTGGGTGTTGTCCCGGCTGCCGCGACAGCCGCAACCGGTACCACCGATCTACCAGCCGGAGGTCGCGGCGCGTGCGGTCTGCTATGCGGCGAAACACCCCAGGCAAAAGGAATACTGGGTGGGCGCCAGCACCACCGCGACTCTGTTGGGCCAGCGGCTTTTTCCAGCCCTGCTCGACCGCTATCTGGCCCGCAACGGCTACTCGTCGCAGCAGACCGATCAACCCAACACTCAAGACGCCAATCTATGGCAGCCGGTTGACGACGGAGACGGCAAAGATTTTGGCGCGCATGGCGATTTCGACAGTCGCTCGCACGCTGTCAGCGCCCAGTGGTGGCTGCGCGAGAACGCCATACCGCTGGCGGTGGCGGCGGGCGCGGTTCTGGCCGGCGTCGCCGGCGTCGCCGCTCGCCACTGAGCGCTTCGAGCGCGGCCGATTCTTCGGGGTCTACAGGGCGGCAACAACCCGTCCGGTCGGTGGATCTGCGGCGGTACTCAAGCGCGCTTCGTGCAATATCCTCATCGGCTGTGGTTATTGGGATTGACCCCGCCTCTCGGGTTCTGCACGACCCAGCACCGAGATGATGCACCCGCGGCAGGCGCGCAGACCTCGGCATTTACCACGGCGGCGGCTATCGGGGCGTAAAAGCTCAGCAGTTTCGGGTCCGCCGCCCCGGGTAAACCTTTAGCACACGACCTCACAGACGCCCCGCAACCGGGAGAGACATACCTGACCAGTGCTGTCGATGATGCCATTTGGCTTGCCCCACTGTATCTTTCGGCTGCCATCCGGCTATCCTAGGACGGCATCAGCGTGCTCGTCGCAGCATCAGGACACCCCCGTAGCCCTCACCGGGTCATCGCCGCCCACCGCGCTGAACTTGAGGCGGTCGGAACCGCCGAGCTCACCGCACACGCGCGGTCGACCCGCGCCATCCGAGCGAGGTGGCAGTCGACCGTATCCGTCGCGCCATGATTTCCATCGGAATCCGATGATGGTGCCGCCTACCTGGTTGACCGCGATCGCATCGGTCGGCTTGACATCAGGCTTCGCCTCGGCGGTGATCATCCTGATCGACGTCTACGCTCGCGGTTACCGGCAGCGAATGGGCATTATGGAAGCCGTCTGGCCGATTACCGCGCGGTACTTCGGTCCGGCCGCGGTGTGGACGTATTGGCGATACGGCCGACCGAACAGCCGGCGGTGGCTTCGACGGCACCAGCATGACCGTCCGCCTGACAAACCGAAGTGGGCTACCACCGCCATCGGGGTCAGTCACTGTGGCGCGGGATGCACCCTCGGCGACATCATCGCCATCATCGCCATCATCGCCAAGTTCGCGGTTTTCGCCTTGGGTGTGGAATTGCTTGGCCGTGCTCTGTTGCCCGAGTACGTCGGCGACTATGTGGCCGCACTGGCGTTGGGAATCTTGTTCCAGTACTACGCGATTGCCCCGATGCGTGGCCTGGGGTTCCGCGACGGCATGGTAGCAGCGGCCAAGGCCGACGTCTTGTCGCTGACCGCATTCGAGGTGGGGCTGTTCGGCTGGATGGCCGTGATGTCGTTCCTGCTGTTTCCGGCTTCGCCGCTACCTCCCGACACCGCCGCGTACTGGTTTCTGATGCAGATCGGCATGATCATCGGGTTCGCGACGGCGTGGCCGGCGAACGTCTGGCTGATTCGCCGCGGAATCAAGGAAGCTATGTAGCGGCTGAGCATTGCCACCACCGAAATGGAGTTTCAGTGACCCTTATCCTGGCGTTCGGCCTGGTCCTCCTGATCAGCGTGTCGCTGTCCGGGGTTGCTGCCCGGACCGTGCTGTCGAGTGCGCTGATGTTCCTCGTCGCCGGCGCCGTACTCGGGCCGGGGATCCTCGCCTGGGACAAGATCAGCCCGAACGACCCGCTCGTCGCCACGCTTGCCGACGTCGCGCTGTTCACCGTCTTGTTTACTGACGGTCAGCGGGCCAATCTTCAAGAGCTACGCGAAAATTGGTCGTTGTCGGGACGCGCGCTGGGGATGGGCATGCCATTGACGATGATCGGGATCGCGGTGCCGGCCCATTTCCTTGCCGGCCTGAACTGGCCGACCGCATTCTTGGTCGGGGCCATCCTGTCCCCCACCGATCCCGTCTTCGCAGCGGCTATCGTCGGGCGCTCCGACATCCCGCAACGGTTGCGCCGGCTGCTCAATGTGGAATCCGGTTTGAACGACGGCTTGGCTCTGCCCTTCGTGATGATCTTCCTGGCCACCGCCCAGAGCGCCGGGTCCGAACTGGTGAAGGTCGGGGTAGAGCTGGTGCTCGGGCTGGCACTCGGCGTCGGCGTGGCGGCAGGCGCGGCATTGGCGTGGCGGGCGAAGATACTGACCGCAGAACCGCACCTGCAGCCTCTGGGCCCCCTTGCGATCGCCGTGGTGGTGTATGCCGGCTGCCACCTTACGCACGCCAACCCCTACCTCGCCGCCTTTGCCGCCGGTTCGACGCTCGCCACCCTCGACCACGTCGCAGCAGTGGAGTTTCAACGCTTCGGCGATCTGCTGTCGGAGGTCACCAAGTTCGCTGCGCTGATTGTCTTCGGCGCGTTGCTCACCCCGGAACGATTGTCGGGATTTACCTGGCGCGCCTGGGTTTTGGCGGTGGTCATTATCGCGATAGTCCGGCCGGCGGCGATGTTGCTGTCCCTGGTGCGGACACGCCAAACCAGACAAGAGCGTCTGACCGCGGCGTGGTTCGGGCCGAAAGGTTTCGCCTCCGTCGTCTACGGGCTGCTGGGGCTACAGACGGGGATAGGCAACAGGGAGCTGGTTTTCGATATCGTCGCGGTCACCATCGCCCTGTCGATCGCGCTGCACTCGTCCACCGACGCGCCGATAGCCAAGGTGTTGCGTGTCGAACCACCCGACGACTTGCCGGGTTGCCGCCAGGAGGCCCCAGCCGGCGAAAAGTCGTCGGCGATCTCACGCTGAAACGAAGCGGGTTGAACCTTCGCAGCCTGCGCTCCCCCGAAACCGATACTAGGTATAAAGTTAAGAGTTTTATCTAAATCACGCCGCTAGGTGTGAGGAGGCGATTCCGGTGGTCGCTCTCAAGGTGTTGATAGCCGGCGCATTCGCGGCAGGCGTGGTGGTGGCGACGGGCGAGCACGATGGCACACGCCGACCCGCTGACCCCTGGCCAGACGCAGTACGACAGCGATGGGGAGGACGACCGGCCTTGCCAGGACGGCGGCTGCCAGCGGCCGCGCCGAGCGTCGAAGCTACCTCGCGGGGTCATGGGTGCGTAAGGGGCGTCTACGTTCCCCGGCGCGTTCGCCCATAGCCCGCTGAACTGACGGCAAACGCGAAATAGCCTTCAGTGCAACCGGTTTCGTGGCCCAGCCGGTGCTGCGTCGATGGCCGGGCATGGCTGCTAACGTTGCCGCCTATGGGTGCCTTGGATGGACGCGTGGCCTTGATCACCGGCGGGGCTCGGGGTCAGGGGCGTGCACATGCCCTGGCCTTGGCGGCCGAAGGAGCGGACATCGTCGTCGGCGACGTGCCCGCACCGGTGCCCAACCTGAGCTACCCACTCGGCACCGAGGAGCAGTTACGCGACACGGCCAAACTCGTGGAAGAGCTGGGCCGGCGCTGCCTGCCGATCACCCTCGACGTCCGCGACCCGGCCCAGGTCAGCGCTGCGGTGGAGCAGACGCTCAACGACCTCGGCAGCTTGGACATCGTGGTGGCCAATGCCGGCATCGTCAGCACCGGGCCGCTGGAGGAAGTCAGCGATCAGGTGTGGCAGCAGCTGGTAGACACCAACTTGACCGGCACCTTTCATACCCTCCGGGCGGCCATACCGGTGATGCGCCGCCAGCGCTACGGCCGGATCGTGGTGACATCCTCGATGGGCGGGCGAATGGGCATCCCCGAACTCGCCGCGTACAACGCCACCAAGTGGGGTGTCATCGGACTGGCGAAGTCGCTCGCCCTGGAGGTTGCCAAGGAGGGCATCACGGTCAACGTCGTCTGCCCGACCACCACCCAGACCCCGATGGTGCAGCCGACGGGAAGTGACGACGTTCCCGACGATCTGGTGCGCCGCATGATGAAAGCCAACCCGATCCCGCTGCCGTGGCTGCAGCCCGAGGACGTCAGTCGCGGGGTGGTCTACCTGGTCACCGACCCCGGAGTCATCACCGGCAGCGTCCTGGAGATCGGCCTCGGCAGTAGCGCCCGGATCCACTGATGTCGCGTCGGATCGGCCGCTGCGAAATCCGCTCTCAAAGTGACCGCGCGATCCGCCCGGTGGCCCACAGTCCATAGAGCTCGGCGCGTTTGGTCACCAGACCGGACACCGGAGCTAGCACCACATGGCGCAGGCCCGCGTTGCCGAAAGCCCGAAGTTTGGTCACCACCTGGTCAGGGGCTGCCAGCTGTTGCGGGTTGAGTGGTCGGTAGTTGTCAGTGGTGTGCGGTAGGAACAAAGGTATGAATCTGGCGGCGTGGGCTGAGCGCAATGGTGTTGCGCGGGTGACTGCGTATCGCTGGTTTCGCGCTGGTCT
>NZ_UPHQ01000102.1 GCF_900566055.1 Mycobacterium innocens | reverse complement strand
ACTCGAACAAGCCCACAAACGCCGCCTTGCCTGGCACCGCCAGCAAAGGCACACTGAACCCATCCAGGACCCCGACGATGTTGTCTGATCAAACGCGAATCTCTATCGCAAAGTCAGAAACACCTCATCAGCGGTCACGGACGATATGCCATTTCGGTTCCACCCAAGGGCGTTAGCGCGTCTTGCCGACGTCGTGCTGGCTGTCTGCAGCGGGGGGCGCGGGGTGCATTCGCCGCCCAAGCCAGCGGTACACCACGTGGCGCCCCAGGGCGTTCATACGGGCTCGCGCGCTACCGACGGCCAGGCACCGCTGCCCGAGCAGCCCGGGGTGCTCAGCTGCCAACGCGCGAAAGAACCCGATCACCTCGCCGGCCTGGGACTGTATCTGCGTTCCAACACTCGCCTGAGCACCGCTGATTCGAAATGCCCAGAGGGGCCGGGGTACTGCGACAAGACTGCCATTGCTATGAAGTAGCACCGCGCAGTAAGTCGCCAGATCCATGAGAAAGGGGAAGCGAACGTCCCAACCACCGGCGTCAACAAAGGCCCTGCGCCTGAACAAGGCCGATGGCGGTTCGCCGAAAATGTTGGTGCCAGCGAGCACGCTGCGCCGGATAGCGTCAGGACCGGCGATTTCACCGCGGAGTCCGGCCAATCCGCGGTTGCGAAGCACGATCCTGCCCGTGGCATCGATAACATCTCTGGAACTGACGGCCACCACCGCTGAAGGGTGAGCTGTCAGCTCTTTCACCTGCACCTCAAGGTTGTCCGGATACAGCACGTCATCGGCACAGACTGCCTTTATGAATTCGCCAGTGGCTAGGTCGGTGACGGTCTTGAAGTTCACAGTTGGTCCAACGTTAGAAGCGTGTCGGATCAAGCGGACCCGGGGGTCGACGGTGTAACGCTGCAGTGCCTCCCAGGTGCCGTCGGTGGACATGTTGTCCGAAACCAGCAGTTCGAAGTCATGGAATGTCTGCGCCAAAAGCGACTGCATCGTTGCATCAATCGTCGCGATGCCGTTGTACACCGGCACGACCACCGATACCAATGGCGTCACGACACTGTCTCCCGCTGCTCGGCGGGCCGGCATTCGGTGGAATCACGGCGGAACGAAGAGCCCCGAAGAGTGAACCAGCTGTACGTGATGGTCGCGGTGACGATGACCAGTTGCGACAGCGGTATGAAAACCGGCGGCAAATCCTCCACCGCCGGCAACGCCGGGGCAAGGACCGCGGTCATGGGCAGCAACGTAGTTCCTAACTTACTCGGGCGCTAGGCTTCTCACATATCGCGCAGCACGTTCGCGATTGTGGACCAACATAGTACGAATATGTGTCTACACCGCAAACACCGCTTACTAAAAATGGAGAGCGAGCCATGATCACTTTGAACCCTGTGAGCGTGGCGGCGGCGGTGAAAGCGCGAGTGGGGCGACCGGTGCTGCTCAACCTGCGCCCGCCGCGCGACCGACACGCCGACAAGGCGGGCCGTTGCGTGGTCTGCGGAGCCGATACCAGGTTCACCTTCAATTCCTGGACCATCCCGGACGACGTGCACGCCTTTTGGGCCGATCCCACCGTGTCGCGGGCCAATATCTTGCGCGAGAGCATGTTCTGCCGGTTCTGCTGCAGCAATCTGAGAGTGAGGCGGATCGCCGAGGTCCTCATCGCTCTCTACGGTCCGCCCCGGTGTGGGTCGTTCGCTGAACTGATCGAGGATCCGGCGTTTCGCGCTCTGGACGTCGCCGAAATAAACACGATCGGCTCGCTCGGGTCGCTGCATGCCCTGTTGCGTCGGCTCCCGCGGCTGTCATTCTCGGCTTACCGGGGGCCGGAGCGCCTGGGCGAGATGATTGACGGCGTCCGTAATGAAGATATGTGTCGCTTTACCTACCCCGATGCATCCTTCGACCTCGTCCTGTCGTCTGACACTCTGGAGCATGTCCCCGACTTCCGAACCGCACTGGCCGAGACGCGGCGAGTGCTGCGGCCTGGAGGACGTCACGTCTTCACGGTGCCGGTCGTCTGGACGCGTGCGACTACGGAAGCGCGGGCCCGCGTGGGCGATGACGGCGAGATCGTGCACCTGATGCCGCCCCTCTACCACGGTAGGGGTAGCGGGGCTTACCGGTTCATTCCGGTGGGGGCCGATTTGCTGGCGTTCACTGAGTTCGGCCGCGACATAGTCGATTACGTACGCGAGGCGGGCTTCGAGCCCGAGGTCTACGAAGTCGCCGACGACGGCACAGGCGCCCAGACCGTCTTCGCTGGGCGCGTCCCCGGGTGACCGGGTTTGCCTGAAGTCGAGTGCTGGGGTGCTTCGCATGTTTTGCTGTGAGGAGCGCTCCGACAACAGGGTGACGGATGGGATGGCACAGCTGGGGATAACCGGCTGGCTTGCGCGATTCCATGGCATGAATGATCGACTGGGAAGGGCGTATGCATGTCGACGCCGACGCGCTTATCGCTGAGCCGGGAGCACTCGACCCATTTGAATGCGCCGGATGACTGAATTCGACCTGCCGCCCGAATCGGCGCCGCCGGGGCCGTTGATCCGGCTTGTCCGCGACCAGCGCGTGGCTTTCCTGGTGGTCGGAGGAGTCAACACCGTCGTCGGGTTCGGCATCTTCGTCGCCTGCTCGCAGACCGTGGGCCACCTCGTCGACCGCCGGTTCGGCACGGTCGCCGGGTCGCTGGTGACGGTCGGCATCTCGCACGTACTGAGCGTGCTGTTCGCGTTCGTGATGCATCGTCGGTTAGTGTTCCGCGTTCGCGGCCACGTACTGCGTGACCTCGTGCGGTTCGAGAGTGTCTATCTCACCACGTTTGGCCTCAACGCCGTCGCCCTGACTGTGCTGGTCGAGCTGGGCCTGCAGCGCATCCCGGCGCAAGCGATCATCTTTGTGCCGATCCTGGTGCTCAACTACGTTGGCCACCGGTACTTTTCCTTCCGGCGCGGCGCCGCCGACGTTCACATCGTCGACGCTCAGGATGAGACTTCGCGCACGTAAAGCGGTGCGACCGTTACAGCCACCGCTGATCTCGTAGCACGAGAGGTCGGTTCACTTGCCATCCCCTGGCGACACGGCGGCCGCGATCGCTTCGCCCACGGCCGAAGTGGTGGTAGGGATATTCTCCCGGGCGCCGGTAGCCGGTCTTCGCACATACGAGACGATGATCGCCGCGCATGCGATCAGCCACAACAGCGGCGCCAACTCCGCCGTGGTGTGCACAATCGGTGTGTAGCCGACGACCCCGACAGCGCCCAGCTGACCCGCGAGCGGCGACATCATCGGCGGGCCGGGCAGCGGGATGCGGACGATGGACAGGGCCGCGGCGAGGCTCACCCAGATGCCGATCAGGCGGCGACGGTCACCCAGAGCCGCGAACCCGTCGAAAATCCCGGCCTCCGGCGGCCCGTCCGGGTCGCGGACCACAAACGCCGCGATCGGTAAGGCAAACACCAGGTAGTAGTTGAATACCAGGCCGGGGAAGAGACAGGCGGTGGTCAGCAGCGCGATGCCCCCCATGACCGGGGAGATGCGTCGCCCGAGAGCCAGCACGCAGACAACGACTACGACGAGCAGAACATATCCGATCAGCGATCGGGTGACATCAAGAAAGCCGTTCGACAGATAGCCCCACTGCGGGTCTTTGAGCCTATCCGGAATGAAAAAAATTCCCTTTGCGAAAGACACGTTATACGGCCCTACGAGCGTGTCGACCGAACTGCTGTAATTGAGGAGACTGCGGGCCGACTGCGCGATGGTTTTTGGAAAGTCGCGCGGCCACAACAGATATGGAACAAAGTTGGAGATCACAACCCCGATGGCGGCGATGCCGCCCATCCGCCATTGTCGAGCCGCGAACAGCGCCACACCGAGTAGCACGAATTGTGGTTTCAGCAGCGCGGCCAGAACCACCATGATCGCCACCAGTCCCCACCGTTGCCGACGCAGCGCCACCAGAAAAACCAGCCCGATCGGCGCTACGAACCCCACCGAGTTGCCTCGATCGATCACACCCCACACGGGAATGGCCATGGCGCCCAACGCCATAAAGACCACCACCCGCTCCAGGCCGCGAGCACCGCGCGCCGCCCAGACCGCGGGGGTAAAGACAGCGCCCGCCAACAGGAGCTGGTAGCCCCAGAAGCCCAGCCGCGGGGCGTGCAGCCATTTACCGAGAACCCCGAACAATATTTGCGACAGCATCCCCGCCGGCGGGTAGCCGGCCCCGCCTCCCGCCTCGTAATTGTTCCAGGGTAAGCGCAGCGGGTAGGGCTCCCAGGGATTGGGCCGCATCCCGAAGCCCAAGGTCATTCCGTAGTCGCTGAAGCAGTGCGTGCCCATTTGCATGCCCCAGTCAAGCCAGCAGTCCTTGGCGGCCATAAAGAGAGAGGTAAGCACGTCGATGGAGTAGTACTGGGCGAGAACGAAGCTCGTCACCACTGACAGCGCCGACCCCAGCAAGACGGTGCCGAGCAGGAGCGTGCGTTCGGATTGGCGACCGACTGCCATAGCTTGTTCTCGAGTCGCGGTAACCGCGCCGCGCAGCACCTCGACAAATCGACTCACGCGCGCTCCCCTCGGTTCCGGACGAAACTGCAGCAAAGCGAGCTGCCGAGCCTACCCCGGAGACAATATAGTGAACTCGTTGTCCCGCTACCGAGAAAGACGGGTATCGGCTGACAGCGATCCCCGAAATCGCAGTCGTTCCGTTGCCGGCAACCAACCACTCTGAACGGCGCTCCTGGGCCGCGGCCTACGGTCCAACGCCCATCTCATAAAAGCGCAGTCGTGCAGTCACCGAGGGCTCATTGAGGTTTACGGTACGGCCGATACCAATGGTGTGGGCGTGGATCTGCAGATTCGTGTCAGCGACCGCAGCAGGGGTGTTGACGAGAAATGGCTCGGCTGCGTTCTTCGCGATGAGGCGGTAGGTGACCCCATCGACCACGAGCGTGAAGGTGCTCAGTGGAGCGATCTTTCCGTGGAAGTACCGGTCCGCGAAGGTCTGATCCAGATCGATTCCAACGAGCACCGCCCTATCCGGTGCGCTGGGGGCGGGAATCGGAACCGCATGGTCTTCCCGTATCGAGACCTCCGACAGCTTGGTGAGCGGTCCGCAGTGGGGGGCGGTGTGTCTGAATAACGCCCAGCGGTTCTCGATGCCGCTCAGCGTGTAATTGCATAGCAGCGCTCGCGAGTACAGCGGGGATTCTTGCACGCCAAGCCGGCCGTCGATACCGACGGCGGGCAAGGCCGGCGATAGCCGGGACAGCACGAATTCCGGCCCGTTAACCAGTGATTCGCCGTTGAGGGCATCGAGCATGGGCGTGAGAGCCTGATATGTCTGGAAGACCGGTGTCGGACGCCACGCAAGATCGTATGCCCACACGGCCGAAATCTCGTGGGGGTCAACGTGGACCGTGCTCGACCCGATGGTCTTGATGAAGTGGTCCGGGATGCCGTACAGCGCGCGCTGGCGTGCTTTGGCTTGTTCGATTTTTTGCTGCACATGACCGGGCGAGGCGAACGTGACCATGCGGTCCACCGCTTGCACCGGTGCCTGCATCGCCAACACACCTCGGTCGGAGAGAGCGGGAATCCCCCCAAGGTCGACCACGACAACCAAAGCGACTGCCACCGCGGTCACCACCAATGCGCGACGGCGAGCCCGGGGCCACGGGGTGATGGCCAGCCCAACCACCATCACGCCGACCAGAATGGCGAAGTGCCATGGTTCGAAACGTCCGAACGCGGCCTTTCCGGCGATCAGGGTCGCGAGGCCGACGAGCACCAGGTAGCGGCGCGGTATGTCGTGGCCTCCGCGGACGAACACCACGCAGAGCCAAACCATCCAGGCGACGCTCAGTACGACTGAGGGTAGGGCCCACTGTGGGAGAGGCGCCGTCGCCATTCCGTCGGTGTAACCCGATGCAATCGCGGCACTGCCCCGAAGCCACGCCGGAAGATCTCCCGGTCGTTGGCCGGCAAGCACCCAACAGATGAGGGTAGACACGGCAAATGCGGCTACCGTTGCGCAATGCCGGCCGATGGCTTTCCAGCCGAGCAGCACCGACGTGGCCAACGCGATAACCATGATCGCAAGGCCGGTGTTGAATTTGATCAGCAGCTGGAATCCTGCGGCGGCGCCGAGCATGACACAGGTCGTGAACACCCTCGACCGCTTGGGCTCGCGCTGCAACAGGGGCACGCTCGCCCACACGAACGCCGCGAGAACCGCCAGCTCGGGATACATCATTTCCAGGGCGGAAGACCCTCGGAGAGCCAAACCATGACCGAGGTGCAGGACGGTGAGGATGCCGGTCATCACGAACGCGCCGACAAGCGATGGCAGCGGAGCGTGGCGCAGGCGCAGGGCTGCCGCGATGCCGAGGAACAGTGCGGCGATGATAATTACCTGGCAGATCGTGGCGAGCAGCGACTGCTCGAATGAGTAGTAGGCGCTGGTCCGGAGGAAGCCAAGGGGCCCGTACGTGAATACCAACTCGCGACCCCACGCAATATGGTCAATGCGGGCCAGAGCGAGCCCAGCCTGCCAAGACGGATCGAGCCCGACAGTAGGATCGACCGACGGCTGTGGCCAGAAGATGACAGCAGCGATGACAGCCACCAGCACTCGTTGCCACAAGGCGGAGCCCCATGTTGTCGTCGAGAACCACGTTCTCACTCGCCGCGACGCCGTCAGGGAGCCCACGCGACCGCGGCCATGCCCACGAACTACCAACGAATCCAAAAGAATTCGCAGTTTTTTCCGGTCGTCGCGACGATCTCCAAGGAGTTCGTCGCTGCGCTGCGGGCAGCTCGTCTCCGAGTTGTGCGGCGGGCTACCAGCACACTGCTCACCCGCATTTGTAAGGCCCGCCTCGCGGGCCGCATCAACGGCCATAGGCAAATACCCAACTAGTTGAGGCGCAGCGCGACACGCTCACCCTGGAATGGATCGTCACCCGAGTCCCGTGACGCTCGGAACATGCACCATCTGCCAGGTACCGCAGTTTTGCGTCAAGAACGCGGTGTCACTCTCCTGGATCTGGATTCGCTGCGGACCACTGCCCTTCCAGCTATCGATGACGTCGCTGGTATCAACGCTTCCCAGCCGCGCCCAACTACATATCGCCCCACCGGCTGTGCGATACATCCCCGGCATGATGTCCACCCCGACCAGGTACGTGCCGTCCCTGTCGATCACACCGGTATATGTGCCGAAGGAGTCAATGACCGTCTTAGAACCCGAAGGTGGCGGCGGCTTGAGATCATCCACCGTTTGCGGGGCGGTGGCCTGCACCGTGACAGTTTGCGTGACGGTCACTGTCGAGGCCGTGGTGTGCGTGCCTCCTCCGCAGCCTGCAAGCAGTAGTGCGCCGGCAACCACTGCAAGGGGCTTCATGCAGATGAAGTGTAGACGGAGCCAACTAGCTATAGGCCGCTTTCCGCCAAAACGGTTTGGCCATTTCGCTGGCAAAAAACGAGCAATTACCCGCATGACATGGCGGTGGGCGCCGCCGTTGGGCAGCCCCCTGGGTTAGCTCCAATTCACTTCAGCTACGGGGCCTTTCGCGCCGAGCTCCGTCAGAGCCGCCCAGTCGATGTCGGCGCACGAGCTGTGCGGCTGCGATCGCTGCCAGCCCACTACCCGTCCAGCGCAACATCGGCCGCCGCATGGCCAGCCCGTACCAGTGCAGATACGCCGGCAGCCAACCCACCAGATCGAACTTGCTGGTGCCGGCGGTGCGGTCCTCCCACGTGCTGGGTACCTCGTCGACCCGATAGCCCAGCAGGTGCGCCTTCGTCGTGAGCTCCAGCCCCACCTCGAACCCGCGCAGACTCTCCACCGGGACATCGTCGAGGAAGCGGCGACTGTACCCGCGGAAGTTGGTGGTGGCATCATGGGTCGGCACCCGGCCCAGGTAATGCAAGCTCAGCCCGGCCGTGCGCGACATCAGGGTCTTCAACCGCGGTCCCCCAGTTTGGGAGCCGCCGGGCATGTACCGCGACCCGCTGACGATGTCGGCCCCCTCGTCGCGAACCTTGGCCGCCATCAATGGAATTGCCGACGGCGGGTCGGACAGGTCGGCCATGCTGGTGACCACGACATCACCCCGTGCCGCGGCGAAGCCGGCGATCAGCGCGTTGGCCACGCCCTTGCCGATGGAGTTGCGGACCAGCCGGACGGTGGCCGGCTTGTCCGGCATGGCCGCCAGCGCCGGCAGTGTGGTGTCCTCGTCGAAGTCATAGCAGACCAACAGCTCATGCGGCATGTCCGCGAGCGCCTGGGCGAGCCGCCGGACGCAGACCCGAATGTTCTCGCCCTCGTTGTAGACCGGGATGACCACGCTCACCATCCGCTCACTTCCGGCCGCTGCCCGCGTCTTGCGGGCGCGGATCACGAACTGCTTACCGAAGACCGGCCACACGATTTTGGAGTGCAGGTACAGCTGCACCAACGCCGGTGCCTGCGGCCACGGCGACCTCGACGTGTACGGCAGGAACCGGTCATAGGTGTCGACGATTTTGAGCTGGTTGGATTCCAGCAGTTCGATCAGCGAGCGGTCACTGATCGGCACGGTGTGGTCCCAGAAGTCCCAGTAGTCACCGCCGACGAAGCGAATATTGGGCCCCATGGCGATGAAGTGCCCACCCGGTTTGAGCACCCGGCGGGCCTCGGCGATTGTGCGTTCGACTTCGACCTTGCTCGGCAGATGCTCGAGCAGGTTGCTGGTGAACACCACATCCACCGAGTCATCGTCGAGGAAGCTCAGATCGTCTGCGCTACCGTGGTGGAACTCGACGCCGGCCTCGAGCATGCCGGCGCTGTCGGGGTTCAGATCGACGCCGATCCGGCGAGCGGCGCTTACCTGGTTGAGGAATTCGCCGTAACCACAACCCAAGTCCAGCACCGTGTCGCTGCGCCTGATCCATGCCTGGAAGAAGTCGCGGACCAGCACGCCCCAGATGGCCGATCGCGCTTCCCGGGCGTGGCCGAACCGGTTGCGGTAGAGCTGTTGAAGATCGGGCTCACCCGCGGTACGCATGGCGTCCTAGCGGATACAACCCCCACACGTCAGATGGTCCCCGCCTTGACGGCGTCGACAACCCACGGTATGACCTCGTCGAGCATGTTATCCAGCGTAGTTGTCGCCTCGAACCCGAGTACCTCCGATGCCTTGTGGACGTCGGGTGAGCGCAGCTGCACGTCATGCTCGAACGGCGGATCACTTTCGTAGCGAAACGGAGTGTCGGGCCGCATTTTGCGCCAGATCACCTCGGCCAGCTCCAGCACCGTGGTGGCCTCGGGTGTGGACAGGTTGAAGTCGCCGTTGAGCGCGGCCGGGTGCTCCATGCAGATGCGGATGCCGCGCGCCAGGTCACCACCGTAGGTGTAGTGCCGTATCTGGGTGCCGTCCCCGAGAAGGTGCAGCGGGTCCTGACCCTTGGCCACCTTCTGAATCAGATCCGGCACCACATGGCTCATCGCGAGTTTGACGTTCCCGCTGGGGATTTCATGCCCGCCCAGTGCCCGCTGCTCGCCGGTGCCGACACAGTTGAACGGGCGGATGATGGTGTACGGCAATCCATACTGCTCGTAAGCGCCATGCGCGAAATACTCACAGGCCAGCTTCTGGAACCCGTAAGTGCTTGTCGGAGGCGGACATTCGGCGATGTGCTTTTCCGGCGTCGGGAAGACGGTGGCGTTCTCGAACACCATCGACGAACTGATCACGTTGATCTTCTTGAGCCAGCCCTTGCGATAGGCATAGATTGCAGTATCGAAGTGGGCGGCCGCAATTCGCTCATTCTCGGCCAGCAGGTCGTAGGCGTACTCATGGAAATAGGTGATACCACCGATGCGGGCCGCGCTGGCCACCATCTGATCGCAGCCTTCGACCAGCCGGAACATCAGGTCGACGTCTTTGACGTCACCCTCGACGAAGTGGTACCGCGGGTGGTCGTCGTAGCTTTTCCTGACCGGCCCGTATTTCGAGTAGTTGTCGATCCCGACGACATCGTGGCCGGCGCGCAGCAGCTCTTCGACGACATAGCCGTTGATGAATCCGGCGCTGCCGGTTACCAGGATCTTCACCGGGCCACCGCTTCCGGCCCCAAGGTAGCCAATTGGGCTCCGTTGAGCGCTTCGGTGTCCAGCTCGCTCACATCCAGGCATCCCCAGACATCCTCGACGATCTTGCCCCGCGGTACCGAAAGGCCTCGGTAGGCCGAGTGCGGAACGCCGACCACGATCACGTCCGCACGATCCACCACGGTGTCCAGCGGGTAGTAGTCCTTGCCCTCCAAGAACGGATCGTGCAGCAGCACTTCCTTGGCTTCCAGCATCAGCAGATGCCGCAGTTTGAAGCTGAGCGAGTCGCGGGTGTCGTCGCAATCGGCCTTGAACGTCATACCCAGGATGCCAACGGTCTTGTCGCGCAGGTTAACCCGGCGCTTGAGCATGTTGACGATGAACTGCGGCTGTCCCTCGTTGATGAGCATGGCCGCGTGCCCGAGCATGAAATTGTTGTTGCTGAACGCCGCGAGCTGCATGGTGTCCTTCAGCAGGCACGGGCCGGCCGCCAGCCCCGCCCGGGGCAGGCTGTCGACCCGAAAATTCTTGTAGGTGGCCGCATGGTGAACTCGGTCGAAATCGAGCCCGGCTTCGCGGCTGAGCAGATAGAACTGGTTGGCAACCGCGAACTGGATATAGCGGTAGCTGTTGCAGAACAGTTTGGCCAGCTCGGCTTCCTGCGGCTCCACCTCGATGATCTCGCTGGTGATTCGCGAGAAGAGCTCGCGCACCACGCGACGGCCCTCGGCGTCGAACCCGCTGATGACCTGCGGAATGATCCGCAGCTCCCGGATCGAATGTCCCTGCGCGATCCGCTCCGGACAGAAGGTGACGTGAACGCCGATCCCACGCTCGGTGAACATGTCCTGGACACGCTGACTCAGTCCCGGGTAGACCGTGCTTCGCAGGACGAGCGTCTGCCCGTCGTGGAAGTAGGGGCTGATCTCGTCGATGATGCGAAAGAACGTGTGCGCCTGCGGTGTCAGGTATTCGTCGACCGGTGTGCCGACGACGCAGATCACGATGTCGGCATTCCTGACCACCCAGGAATCGGTGCTCGCGCTGATCCGCCCGGTCGGCAACAGCCGCTTGAGCAGATCCTCGGCGCCATTTTCGATGAAGGGCATCCGGCCGGCCATGATGGTCCGCAACGCCTCGGCGTTGGTGTCCAAGATGTCGACGGTGAAGCCCTCGTCCGCCAACACCAGCGCCAGTGGTAATCCGACATGCCCGGCGCCACCGACAATGCAAATACGCTCAGCGGGTTGAGTCGTCACGTGAACCGTCGCCTCCCCTTCCTGTTCCCGGTCTGGTCCAGGGTGCTGGACCATAACAAAACCAATCGTCGTCTGTATAGATGGTGTTGGAGCCTACGAGATCAACGCCCGACCACGCGGTATTTCGCACGAACCAAAAGGCCGATCCCCCGCGGCTCCGTTGACGGCGGCAGCCTTTCGCCACAGCATTTCACGTAGGCGCCGACCTTGTCTTTTGAATGACAAAGTTCCGGCGCTCCGATTCTCTGGTTCTGTCCCGAGGCGACGCGAGCCCTAGTACCTTGGGTCACCATGGAGCTCGCGGGGGGCTTGGTCGCGCACACCAACACCTCCTATACCGACGAAGCGCGCAAGAAGTTGCGCTACACGGCCGTAGCGCTGGTCTTTCTGCCCATCGGGCAAGGTCTCATCCAGGTCTTGGGTCCGTGGCTGAACAGCTACACCATCGCTTCGCTGCTGGCAGCAGCCATCGCCACGGTTCCCAACTTCTTCGCCAACAAGCACTTCGTCTGGCGCGTGGCGTCGGGCAAGAAGTCCGCCATGAACCTTCATCAACAGGTGCTGGTGTTCTGGACGGCGGTGATGCTGGCCGTCGGACTGGCCACCTACTTCACTTACCTGGTCGACAACGCGATGGCCGGTCACACCACACCCGTCCACGGCATCGTGGTGTTCCTGGTTCAAATGCTCGGCTTCGGCCTCGTGTGGATCGGCCGCTACCTGATCCTGGATCGATGGCTGTTCCGCGAAATCCGCACCTGAATCGATAGCTTGCAGCGATGGTGGCAACGCGCGCCGGTCGCGTAAAGACGTGGTATTCGACGGCCGGTTGGGGGTCGGCTTGTTGGCAACGGTGCCTCGCCGCACTGGTCACCGCCGTCCTGTTTTGGCCGCAGTCGTCGGTCGACGCCGACATCGGGGTCGATCCCTCCTGGGAGGCCGCAGTCGCGCTGGCCCGGATTCACCACCTCGCGTGGGGTCCCGAGATCGTTTTCACCTACGGGCCGCTGGCATTCCTGCAGAACACCGCCTACTACTCGACCCAGCAGGCGGTGCTCGCGACGCTCTACCAGGTCGGCGTCATCGCCGTGCTGTTCCTCGGCGTCGCGGCGGCCCTGCGGCGGCGCTACCCGGCGACGACGTCGTTGGTCGGCGCGTTCGTGACGACCGGCATCACCGCGATTCTGCTGGGTTCCATGTATCCCGAGGTGGTCGTGTTGGCCGCGTTCGCGTGGGCCGGCCCGCTGCTCTTGCACGATCACCTGAAGCGGTCGACAGCGTTCATCACGTCCGTCGCGCTGGCCGCGGTCGGCGGCTTTGAGCTGCTGGTGAAGTTCAACACCGGACCGGTCATCGCGATTATCGCGCTGGCGGCGTCGATCTTGCGGGACTGGCGAGCTCTGGGACGCCACTGCGCAACGGTGACCGCTTTCGCGGTGTCGATCCCGATCGGGTGGCTGCTGGCGGGTCAACGACTGGGGAACCTGCCGGTCTGGCTTCGGTACAGCGGCCAGATCGTCTCCGGCTACATCGAGGGGCAGGCGGTACCCATCCCACTCGATGCCGTCGGTGCGGTGCTGCTCACCGTTGGATGGCTCGTGGTGGTTTGCGCAATGCTGGTGCGCGGCGGCCGACGGATACCACGCAACTACGCGGTGCTCGTCGCCGTCACGTCGGTGCTGATCGCCAAGAGCGCGTTCGGACGCTACGACACCAATCACTTTTCCGCGCTGTTGGGCCTGATGGTTATCACGGTGGCCATCACCCCGCTCTACGGAATTCTCCGGCCTCGGTTCGAGATCGCCGTGGTGCTGATCCTCGTCGCGTTCCTCGCCGGGACGCTGGTGATCGAACAGCGGCCCGTTGCGGCGCTACAGGCTCCGGTGCGCGCCACGGATCGCCTGGCCACGCTCGCCTTCCCCGGTCGCGCGGCGGCGCACATCCGGGACAGCAAAGCACGCCAGCGCCGCCATTACGGCATTCCCGAGCGCTTCGTCAAAGCCATCGGGTCTGCGGCAGTCCACGTTGACCCCGACGAGACTTCGGTCGTATGGGCGTATGACTTCGACTGGCGCCCCGCACCCGTTTTCCAGACCTACTCGGCCTATACACCCGCGTTGGACAAACTGAACAGCGAAACCCTGGGAGACGGGCCGCAATTCGTGGTGTCGCGACAATCCCCGACCTCGCCCGCCACCGGCATCAACGGCCGGCTCGGCGTGCAGGAGAACCCGCTGTATTCACGTTCGCTGCTGTGCGACTTTGCCGTACGCGGCGCAGAAAACCACTGGGAGCTGCTGGCACGCAGTCAATCCCGCTGCGGACCGCTCGTCCCACTCTCGGAAGTCGTTATGCGCGATGGCAATCGGGTCACGGTGCCCGCACCGACCGGCCCCCATATGGCGGTCTTGGTGGGCATCTACCTGGACCGGACCATCGTCGACAGGCTGTTCATGGGATCGCTCATTCCGCTGACCACTTTCACGGTAGTGCTCGACGGGGTCAGCTATCGCCTCACCGCCGGCAACGCCGCCGAGCCATTTCTGGTCAACACGCCGGATTCGGTCACTGCCACCAACCTCGAGATCCACTCCCACACAATCGGTGTCGGCCGAACCCGATCCTTGGGTCAGCACAACCCCACCGCACGACTGCGCTTCTACGAAATGCGCGTCAGTCCGTAATCACCAGCGGAGTTCATTCTTTCGTCGACGGCGTCCGCGGCCGCGTTCACAGCTGCGGCTCAGCCGAAGCGGCCGGTCCACGAAACGAGGTTCACACTGCACAGATAGCGGCGGAACCCGGCCGAAGAACGAGGCGGTTGCGAGCACGGCACACGCCAGGCACCGACCGGAAGTGTAACCCGGTCACCACCGTCGGCGGCCGAGTTCGAGCGTTCTCATCAGCGGGCAGGCGCGTCGGCACCTCACCCGGCCGGGCAGTGCAGCAAGATGATGCTTCGAGCCTTCAGGGCCTTCAGGGCCTTCAGGGGTGCCGTGAACCACCGAACACAAGGGGATGCGATGAGCAATCACACCTACCGCGTTATCGAGATCGTCGGGAGTTCACCCGACGGAATCGACGCCGCGATCCGCAATGGACTGGATCGAGCGGCGCAGACCATGCGCAGCCTGGACTGGTTCGAGGTCGAGTCGGTGCGCGGCCACCTGGTCGACGGCGCCGTCGGCCACTTTCAGGTGACCATGAAAGTCGGCTTCCGCCTGGAAGATTCGTAGCTACTAGCACCAGCCTGCGACGGCTCCCGGCTCGGGGGAATACGACGCCCCGAATCCCGTCACCGGCTGGTAGCCGTGCTTGCGTGCCTTCTCGGCAGCCTGCCGGATCAGGGCGTAGACAGCGACGAAACCGGCGTGGTCGGTCGCCACCAGCGGGGTCAGCAATCGGTTGTGCACCAAGGCAAACGCCACCCCGGTCGCCGGGTCCGTCCACCCGACCGAGCCGCCCATGCCGACATGCCCGAACCCCGGCATCAGATTGCCGATCGGGAAACTGTGATAGCCCAGGTGGAAGGCCATCGGCACGATCAGATTCCGATCCGGACGAAGCCGCCGTTCACCGGTCAGCCCCGCGACCAGCTCCCGTGACAGGAACCGGGTGCCGTCGATCTCGCCGCCGTTGGCGATCGCGCCGTACATCTTGGCCAGCGCCCGGGCCGTCACCACCCCGTTGGCGGCGGGGATCTCGGCGTCCAGCATGGGGATGTCGCCCTGGACGGCGGCCAGGACGCCCGGGAAGTACATCGAGCGGAATCCGCCGGAGAACTGGTTGGCGATCTTGTGCATCGCGTAGGTCAGCACCGGGTTGGCGGCGACATCCTGCGGCATGATGATCTGGGCCTCGCGGGTCGGTGCTTCAGCAGGCGGGCGACCCAGGTGGAAGCCGTCGGTGTCGAGTGGCTCGGCGAGCTCCTCGCGGAACAGGGTGCGCATGCTCTTTCCGGTGACGGCCCTGGCGAGCCCGGACATCAGCCAGCCGAAGGTCAGCGCGTGATATGCCGATTTGCCCAGCAGGCGGCCGGGAGCCGCAGCTGCCAGCCGCTCTTCCATCACGACGTGATCCATCAAATCGTCCATGGTGGCGCCGCGCAGACTTGACAGACCGGCGTGGTGCCTCATCACGTCGCGGACGGTGAGCTTCGCCTTGCCGTTGGCCGCGAACTCCGGCCAATACTCGGCGACCGGGGCGTCGTAGTCGATCAGCCCCCGATCGGCCAGCCGGTGGATGACCGTGGCGGCCATGCCTTTGGTTGCCGAGAACACCATCGGCGCGCTGTCAGCCGACCACGGCACCTCGCCGCGGCGATCAGCCCAACCTTTCCAGACATCGACGACGGGTTCCCCGTCCAGATACACCGTCAGTGCCCCGCCGCCGGTCCGGCGCGAGGGAAACATGCTGGAAAAGAAACGAACGACGCACGCAAAGTGGGAGTCCGCCGCGCCAGACAGCCGATGACCTGCGTCAGGGTCATCGCGGAAAGGAACCGCGCGTCGATTGACTCCGATGTCTACCGTCACATCTTCAAATTTACTTGGATTTCACAGAGGCCAATGTCAAACCGGAATTATATTTACCGTTCCGTTAGGACGATGCGGCCTGGATTATTTGCTGGGCTGCCAAGGCCGGGGTCAACTCCCCAGCCCGGACCTGACACTCCACATCCGAGCGGATCTTGCGCACCTCCGGATGCGACAGCACCCGGTCCAGCACCGCGTCTCGGACCAGCTGCCACGTCCAGTCGACCTGCTGCTCGCGCCGCCGGGCTTCGAACTCTCCGGCCTCGGCCAGTACCCGGCGATGACGCTCGATGGTCCCCCACAGCTCGGTCAGACCGGTCCCCTCGACTGCGCTCATCGTGAGAACCGGTGGGCGCCATAGTGTTTCACGAGGATGGATCAATCTCATCGCCCCGGACAGCTCCCGGGCAGCGATCCGCGCATCGCGCAGGTGGTCCCCGTCGGCCTTGTTCACCACCACGACGTCGGCGAGCTCCAGCACACCCTTCTTGATGCCCTGCAACTGGTCGCCGGCACGCGCCAGGGTCAGCAGGACGAAGGTGTCGACCATGTTGGCGACCGCGACCTCGGACTGGCCGACGCCGACGGTTTCGATCAGGATCACGTCGAAACCGGCGGCTTCCAGCAGCACGACCGTTTCCCTGGTGGCCTTTGCTACTCCGCCCAACGTGCCCGAGGTTGGCGAGGGCCGGATATAGGCATCCGGATGCATGGCCAGGCGCGCCATCCGCGTCTTGTCGCCCAGGATCGACCCACCGGTACGCGTCGACGACGGGTCGACCGCGAGGACTGCCACCCTATGCCCCCGCTCGATCAGGTACATCCCGAGCGCCTCGATGGCGGTCGACTTGCCCACGCCGGGAACGCCGGTGATGCCGACGCGGTGCGCCTTGCCCGAATCCGGCAGCAACGCCAGCAACAGCTGTTGCGCCTGCTCACGATGGTCTTTGCGGGTGGACTCCAGCAGGGTGATGGCCCGCGGCAGTGCGGCGCGGTCGCCGCGCCGGATGGCCTCCGCCAGTTGTTCGGTGGTCATCGGGGCCGCCTCGTCGCAGGCGCCGAACGTAATGCCACGGCGAAAAATCGAGCCAAATTTGGCCCCAAAAGTTGCCACAGCATCACGCTCGCGGGAAGGATGGGGCCGGCCACTAGTCCAGGTCGTATCCCAGACGCTCGGCCAACTTGTGCAGCAGGCCGATGGCGGCGTCGGCGATCACCGTCCCGGGCGGATAGATGGCGGTCGCCCCGGCGGCGTAGAGCTCGTCGAAGTCACCGGGCGGGATGACACCGCCGACCACGATCATGATGTCGGGCCGACCCACCTTGGCCAGCGCGTCGCGCAGCGCGGGCACCAGGGTCAGGTGCCCGGCAGCCAGCGAGGACACGCCGACGACGTGAACGTCGTTGTCGGCGGCCTGGCGGGCGACCTCCTCCGGCGTGGAGAACAGCGATCCGATGTCGACGTCGAACCCGATGTCGGCGAATGCGGTAGCAATCACCTTCTGACCGCGGTCGTGGCCGTCCTGGCCCATCTTTGCCACCAGGATCCGCGGCCGGCGGCCGGCGGCTTCGGCAAACTTCTCGACGAGTTGGCTGGCTTTGGAAAGCGGGGTGATGTTGCCGCCTCCTTCGACTTCGTCACGGTAGACGCCGGCGATGGTACGGATCTCGGCCTGGTGACGCCCGTACACCTTCTCCAGCGCGTCGGAAATCTCGCCGACGGTGGCCTTGGCGCGGGCAGCGTTGATGGCCAATGCCAGCAGATTATTGCCCAGCCCGTCTTCTCCGGCACGGCCATGGGCGGACGCGGCGCGGGTCAGCTCGGCCAGGGCAGCCTCGACCGCGGCCTGGTCGCGGCCGGCCCGCAGCTGGTGCAGTTTGGCCAGCTGCTCGGCTCGCACCCGGCTGTTGTCGACCTTGAGCACCTCGATCTGTTGCTCCTCGTCGACCCGGTACTTGTTCACCCCGATCACCGGCTGCTGGCCGGAATCGATGCGGGCCTGGGTGCGGGCGGCCGCTTCCTCGATGCGCAGTTTGGGAATCCCGTCGCTGATGGCCTGCGCCATGCCACCGTGCTCGGCGACCTCCTCGATGTGGGCCCGCGCCCGCTGGGCGAGCTGATGGGTCAGCCACTCCACGTAATACGAACCGCCCCAGGGGTCGATCGGCCGGGTGGTGCCGGACTCTTGCTGCAGCAGCAGCTGGGTGTTGCGGGCGATGCGTGCCGAGAAGTCGGTGGGCAGTGCCAACGCCTCGTCGAGGGCGTTGGTGTGCAACGACTGAGTGTGGCCCTGGGTTGCGGCCATCGCCTCGATGCAGGTGCGGGCCACGTTGTTGAACACGTCCTGTGCCGTCAGCGACCACCCCGAAGTCTGCGAATGGGTGCGCAGCGACAGCGATTTCGGGCTTTGGGGATCGAATTTGGCCACCAGCTCACTCCACAGCAGCCGGCCGGCGCGCAGCTTGGCGACTTCCATGAAGAAGTTCATCCCGATGCCCCAGAAAAAGGACAGCCGGGGGGCGAACGTGTCGATGTCCAAGCCGGCGTCCAGGCCGGCCTTGATGTAGTCGACACCGTCGGCCAGGGTGTAGGCCAGCTCCAAATCGGCTGTGGCTCCGGCCTCCTGGATGTGGTAGCCGGAAATCGAGATGGAGTTGAACTTCGGCATTTTCGCGCTGGTGTAGGCGAAAATGTCGGAGATGATCCGCATCGACGGCTTGGGCGGATAGATGTAGGTGTTGCGGACCATGAACTCTTTGAGGATGTCGTTCTGGATGGTGCCGGCCAGTTTCTCCGGGGGCACGCCCTGCTCCTCGGCCGCGACCACAAATAACGCCAAAATGGGCAGCACCGCGCCATTCATCGTCATTGACACACTGACTGCGGACAGGTCGATTCCGTCGAACAACTGCCGCATGTCGAGGATGGAATCGATTGCCACGCCGGCCATTCCGACGTCGCCCTGCACTCGTGGATGATCGGAGTCGTAGCCGCGGTGGGTGGCCAGGTCGAAGGCCACCGACAGGCCCTTCTGGCCGGCAGCCAGGTTACGGCGATAAAACGCATTGGAGTCGGCGGCGGTGGAGAAGCCCGCGTATTGCCGAATGGTCCATGGCTGGTTGACATACATCGTCGGATAAGGGCCGCGCACAAACGGCGGCTCGCCGGGAAAGCTGTGCAGCGGGTAGCCCTCGGCGGTGGCGGCACGGCGATCGGCGGCGATGTAGACCGGTTTGACGTCAATGCCTTCCGGGGTGTGCCAGTGCAGCTGCTCGGGCTGGTAGGAGTGGGCAGCCGCGGCCGCGGCGACAAGCTCGTCCACCGCGTGTTCGGTGGCCGGATGCACGGCGCGATCGCCGTGCAGCGGGATATCGGCGAAACTGCCGATAGCGGGTGCGGTCGTCGTCATCGTGGCTACGCTCCCAACCGTGTGAGCAGATTCGAAAGAGCTTCCAGTGCATTGATTTTCGCGGTCAGGAACTCATCGGGCCGATGGGTCGCCGAGTCTGCCAGTGCCGTTTCGGACCCGGCCAGGTAGACGCGCTCTATGCCGGCGTTCCTCGCGGCCTGTGTCACGTCGGCGGCCTCGTCCCGGTAGCGCTTGTCGGTACCGCAGAGCACCGCAACTGTTGGCGACCCCGACTCCGCCACAACCTTTGCCACACCGGCCGCGTCGACTGTTCCGGGGTTGAGCGCCTCGATGCCACCGGAGGCCAACAGGTTCGCCGCGAACGTCGTCCGGATGTTGTGCTCGGCCAGTGGACCCAACGGCAGCAACAGCGCTCGCGGTCGAGACCCGGTGCGGGCCAGGAAGCTATCCGAGCGATCACGCAACGCTTCGAACCCGGCGGCATATCGCACCAGGCTTCCGGCGTTGCTTAGCGAATCACCCTGTGGCAGCGGGGGTTCCTCGAGATTCGGAAATTCGTTGACGCCGGTGATCGCGAGGCGGCGATGCGCAATGTCGTCGGTGCGGCGGGCGGCAAGCTCGGCAATCTGGCCGGCAAGATAGTCATGGGCGGCGACGAAACCGCCGTGCGCCTCGATGGACTGGAAATGCCGCCAAGCCTGCTGCGCCAGTTGTTCGGTGAGATCCTCGACGAACCACGACCCCCCGGCCGGGTCCAGCACCCGGCCCACATGTGATTCCTCCAGCAACAACAGCTGAGTATTGCGGGCGATGCGGCGCGCGAAGCTGTTCGGGGTGCCGGGAAAGCCACCGGGAATCGCCACATCGAACGGATACACCAGGACCGTGTCGGCGCCTCCTACACCCGCGCCGAAGGCCGCCAGGGTGCAGCGCAGCATGTTCACCCACGGGTCGCGCTGGGTCATCATCGGCAGCGACGTCTCCGCGTGCACGGTGACCGCGCCGCCGTCCGGGTCTCCGGCGACTTCGGCGACGCGGGCCCACAACTGGCGGGCGGCCCGCATCTTGGCCAGCGTCATGAACTGGTCGTCGTCGGCGGCCAGCCGCAGGCTGATCTGCCGCAATGCCTCGCCGACCGCAATCCCGGATTCGGTGAGCAGCCGCAGATAGGCCACCCCCGCGGCGACGGTGCCGGCGAGTTCCCAGGCCGCGGTGGCGCCCAGGTTGTGAAAGGCCGGCCCGTCGACGGTGATGGCCCGCACACTCCGATCGCCCGCGACCCGCGTGGCGACCGCGACGATGTCCTCGACGGTCGGTGCGGAACGGTCGCTGAAAGAGGCTGTCAGCGGGTCGCCGCCCAGGTCAATCGACACTGTGGCGCGCTGGTCGGGCTCGAGCTTGGCCACCAGCGCGAGCATGGCATCGCAGGCTGCCGGGTAGTCGGCGCCGGCATCGAGGATGACCGGTGCCAGGTTCAGGTACACACCGGCGAATAGCCGTTCGAGCTGCTCTGGTGCTACGCCGCCGCGACCCTCCTGGCCCACCCTGATCAGCAGCGCGCTGACACCCTCACCGAGCGCGGCCAGCAGCGCCGCGTTGACGTCTTCGGTCTCTGAGGCGTGCGCGTCCGGAAACGCCTCGGCGACCTTCCAGCCGGAATTGACGTCGCGCAGCGCGTCGCCGCCGCGCACGTAGGGCCACCGGCCCGGCAGAGGCGGCTCGGGCAGCTCGTCGAAAGCGGTGTAAAGCGCCCGAACGGCGAACCCGTCATAGGTCGGGGTGTCCAGCAGCTGCTCGGGGTGGTCCCCGAGTTCTGCCGGGTCACGGCGAGCGGTCTTGGACAGCACACCGGCGACCGCAGTGCGCCAACGCTCGCGAACCTGTTCTAGGCCGGCGAGCCCGGGTACGTCAATGGACACCGACTGCTCCTATTTATGCAGCAACTGACAACTTTGTTTCTGGTTGCCTCAGGACCGCCACTAACTAATAAGGCTAATTGATTGCAGCCGCCGCATAGGTGACGAGGTCTGGCGACCGGGGCCGGAGTGTGACAAGAAACGCCAGCCAGGGGAAACGAGATATTCATGTTCACCCCGTACCCTTGGACAGCGTGACGGCCCCGGCCATCTGCAAAACCACCGACACGGTGCGCGGTATCGCGATCGCGCTCGGTACGGCTGCGCGTCAGGTGTCGTTACCGCGGATGGTGAGCACCGTGGTGGGAATCACAGCATTGGTCGCGGTGGCGATACTGGTTCCGCTCCCCACAGCGGTGCAGATGCGGGACTGGGCAACATCGGTGGGCCCGTGGTTCCCGCTGGCGTTTCTGCTCGTGCACATCGTCGTCACGGTGCCGCCATTCCCGCGCACCGCATTCACCGTGGCCGCCGGCCTGTTATTCGGGCCGGCGTGGGGCATATTGATCGCGATCACCGCCAGCACAGCTAGCGCGGTCATCTCGATGCTGCTGGTGCGCGCGGCCGGATGGCGGCTCAACCGCCTGGTGCGCCACCGGGCGGTCGACCGGCTCGACGCGCGGCTGCGGGAGCGGGGCTGGCTGGCGATATTGTCGTTGCGGTTGATTCCGGCGGTACCGTTCGCGGCGCTGAACTACGGCGCCGGCGCATCGGCCGTGCGGGTGACGCCGTACGCGCTGTCCACGCTGGCCGGTCTACTCCCGGGCACTGCCGCGGTGGTGATTTTGGGCAATGCGCTCGCCGGGGACGGCAACCCGTTGCTGGTCCTGGTGTCGGTCTGCACGGCCGCGCTGGGTATGACCGGACTGATCGTCGAGGTACGCCACTATCGGCGCCAGCACCGCCGCAGCATGCCCCGCTACGACGACGAGCCCGTACGCGAGCCGGCCGTCACCCACTGAACCGGCGACTGCATCAGAGCGTTCCGATCGCGCTGTAACCGGTTTCGTGTAGTTACCGGTTCAGCTACAGCAGCGCGGGTCCAGAACCGCGCACAACGCCTGCAGGCCCTGGGGGCGAGCGCGGTGAAAGACGTACATGCCGCGACGGTGGGAGATGACCAGACCCGCATTGCGCAACTGGGCCAGGTGATGGCTGACCGTGCCGTCCGACAGGCTGAGGCCCGCGGCCAACTCGCCGCTGGTCTGCTCCCCTTCGGTGGAGCTGAACAGATACGACATGATCTTGACCCGGGCCGGATCGGCCAAGGCCTTAAGCCGCAGTGCCACCTCGAGGGCGTCGTCGTCGCTCATCGGGCCCGCGGCAACGGGTGCGCAGCACACCGGTTGGGAGATATCGATCACGGGCAACGCTTTAGGCATGATCCCACCATGCCAGATTTCTTGACATATATCAAAAAGGCGGCATCATGGGCATCGGCATTAGTTCGATATATGTCTAACCGATTGGAGGTTGTTTCCGATGTCCCGTGTCCAACTGGCTCTCAACGTCGATGACCTGCAGAGCGCGATTACGTTCTACTCCAAGCTGTTTGGCGTGCAACCGGCGAAAGTCAAGCCGGGTTACGCCAACTTTGCGATCACCGATCCGCCGCTGAAACTGGTGCTGCTGGAAACCCCCGGCTCCGGTGGCAGCCTGAACCATCTCGGCGTGGAGGTCGACTCCAGCGCAACGGTGCATGCCGAAATCGCCCGGCTGACCGAGGCCGGCATGTTCACCGAGGAGGAGATCGGGACCACCTGTTGTTTTGCCACCCAGGACAAGGTCTGGGTCACCGGGCCCGGCGGGGAACGCTGGGAGGTCTACACCGTGCTGGCCGACTCCGAAACCTTCGGCACCAGCCCCTACGCCGTGGTGCCCGAGGTGCTCGCCGAGTTTTCGGAGCTGCTGGCCGGTGTCCCCGCGACCGCAGCGGCAGCCCGGTGACCGATATAGCCCGGCTTTCCACGCTGGATCGATTCCTGCCGGTGTGGATCGGGTTGGCGATGGCCGCCGGGGTGGCACTGGGCCGGCTGATCCCCGGCCTGGGCGGGCTGCTCAGCGCCGTGCAAGTCGATGGGATCTCGCTGCCCATCGCCGCCGGGCTGCTGATCATGATGTATCCGGTGCTGGCAAAGGTCCGCTACGACCGGCTCGACACCGTCACCGCCGACCGCCGCCTGTTGATCGGTTCACTGCTGCTGAACTGGGTGGTCGGCCCGGCGGTCATGTTCGCCCTGGCCTGGCTGCTGCTGCCGGACCTGCCGCACTATCGGACCGGTTTGATCATCGTCGGGCTGGCCCGCTGTATCGCCATGGTCATCGTCTGGAACAACCTGGCTTGCGGTGACCGCGAAGCCGCCGCCGTCCTGGTCGCGCTGAATTCGATGTTCCAGGTCTTCATGTTCGCCTTGCTGGGGTGGTTCTACCTTTCGGTGTTGCCAAGCTGGCTCGGCCTGCCGCAAACCGGCATCGATATCTCGGCGTGGCAGATCGCCAAATCCGTGCTCATATTCCTCGGTATCCCCCTGGCCGCCGGATACCTGACCCGTCGGCTCGGAGAACGCGCCAAGGGCCGGCAGTGGTATGAGACCTGGCTGCTGCCCCGACTCGGGCCCTGGGCTCTGTACGGACTGTTGTTCACGATCGTGATTCTCTTTGCCCTGCAAGGTGATCAGATCACCACCCGACCATGGGACGTCGCCCGTATCGCGGTACCCCTGCTGGCCTACTTTGCCGTCATGTGGGCCGGGGGCTACGCGATGGGATTGGCGTTGCGGCTGGGCTATGCCCGCACTACCACGCAGGCATTTACCGCCGCCGGCAACAACTTTGAGCTCGCCATCGCGGTGGCGATCGCCACCTTCGGCGCCTCGTCCGGTGAGGCGCTGGCCGGGGTGGTCGGACCGCTGATCGAAGTGCCCGTCCTCGTCGCCCTGGTGTACGTCTCTTTGGCGCTGCGGCCGCGGCTCTTCCCGTCACCGCCGACCCTGACCCATCCGGCGGAAAGCTTGCCCTCATGACCGACACGCCTAGCGTGTTGTTCGTCTGCGTGCACAACGCCGGCCGCTCCCAGATGGCCGCCGCCCTGTTGACCCGGCTGTCCGGGGGCCGCATCGAAGTCCGTTCGGCCGGAACCGAACCCGCTCACCGCGTCAACCCGGTCGCTGTGGCCGCGATGGCCGAACTGGGCATCAACCTGACCTCGGCAACCCCTGAGGAGCTCACCCCTCAGGCCGTGCGGACCAGCGATGTGGTGATCACCATGGGCTGCGGCGACGCCTGCCCGTACTTTCCCGGGGTGTCCTACCGCGACTGGAAACTCGACGACCCCGCCGGCCAGCCCATCGACGTCGTGCGGGCGATCCGCGACGACATCACCGCACGTGTTCGTGCACTGATCGCCGAACTACTGCCGGCAACCACAACCGGGTGACGATCCAGAACGCCTGTGTGCCAATCGGTTTCACGCCGACACCGGAATGCAAAGTCTGGTTGTGCGGTACGGGTAAGCCCATGGCCACCACCGAGGCACCGCACCGCCGTCCCGATGCGGGTTGCGGCGATCCTCGTTACGCGTCCGACGTCACTGTCGGCCAAGATCGCTCTCGACCGGGGCCCCGGACGAAACTGGTGTGACCCGACTTCCCCGGTAACCCCCCTGGACAGCAGCGGGCTGTCGCGCGATCAGCGCGCTGCGCAGGCGAGATGGTCCTCAGTACCGAACCAAACGCCGCCCTGATATCGCCGGCCGGCGTCCCCCGCGCGTCTAACGGCCGGCGACCGCAGGCAACGTGAGCCGGAATTGCGCGCCGCCATCATGCGGCCGGCACACCAGGTCACCGCCGTGCGCCCGAGCCAGCGCCCGCGCGATCGGCAGGCCCAACCCGGCGCCACCGTGGTCTCGGGCGCGTCCAGCGTCCAGGCGCACCAGGCGTTCGAAGATGCGGTAGCGCTCGTCGTCGGGGATGCCGGGGCCGGTGTCGGTGACGGTGACCTCTGCCACCCCGCCGCCGGCGCTCAGCCCGACGGTGATGGACCCGCCCGCCGGGGTATACCTGCGGGCATTGTCAAGCAGGTTGGACAATATCTGCGCCACCCGCGTCGGGTCCGCCGCGATGGTCAGCGAGCCGAGCCCCGTCCGGCTCACCGTGAGGTTCGGCGCCAGCATGGCGGCCCGGTGCACTTCGGCGTCGACAATGGCACCCAGGTCGGTGTCGTGCACATCCAGCGATAGCCCGGCGTCGATACGGCTCAGATCCAGCATGTCGGCGACCAGCCGACCGGCCCGGCGGGCGTCCGACAGCAACAGGCTGGCGCGGCGGTACTGACCACGCGCCACGGCGTCGGCCTCGTGCCGGCTGGCGGTGGTGGCCAGTTGTTCAGCGGCGGCCTGGATTCCGGCGATCGGGGTGCGCAGTTCATGAGCGGCGTCGACGAGGAATTGCCGGGTCGCGCTCTCGGCTCGCTGCGCCGAATCCGCGGCTTGCCGGGCCCGCAGCTCAGAAGCTTCCAATGCGTCCAGCATGCCGTCGAAAGCGCTTGCGGCCCGGCCGAGTTCGGTATCGGTGCGATCCGGGCGCAGTCGACGGCCACGGTCGCCGGTGGTGATGTCCTGGGCGAGCGCAGCGAGTCGGTCCAATGGCCGCAGCGCAGTCCTGCTGACCACGACCAGCAGCAGCGCCGCCACCGCCAGGGTTCCCAGACCGGCAGCGATCATCAGCTGACGCAGCTGGCGGGTCACCTGAGTGGTCTGGGTGGTGTCGGCAACCAGGATCAGCCGGGAACCGTCCGGCAACGGGTGCACCACCGCCGTTGCGGTGGTGTCGGGTGGCAGGCCGGGCGGCGGCCCCGGATGGGGGCCCGGCGGACGAGGCGGCGG
>NZ_UPHQ01000047.1 GCF_900566055.1 Mycobacterium innocens | reverse complement strand
GCTTGGGCAGCCCCCCATTCCGCCCTGGGCCAGCCCACCGCCACCGCCATCGCTGCAAGCGACGCGAGACGCCTACAACAAGTTGACAAGCGACATCGACCACCACAATCTAAATCCGCCCAACCCTTCCGATTGGAACGCGGTTCAGGCTTATAACCAAGAAGCCTGGTATTACAACACCCTGAAGGCCCAGCTCGAGCGCCAATTAGATGCGGCCAACGCACAATACACGCCCGCCAACGACGCCAAACGCGCCGACATCCCATACTGGACACAACCCGCACCACAACAACCACGTACGCCCGGCACCCGACCACAACCGGGCACGTCCCCAAGCCCAAGTATTGCCGACCAGGCTAAGAAAATTGGTGAGGAAGTAAAGACGGTTCCGAAGGGTTCCGGGCAACTCCAGGCCTTGGCGGACAAGGTGACCTCCCTGCACCTTGACCAGGAACAGGCTGCGGAGGCAGCCGAGATTGCCGCTCAGACAGCGTTCGGTGACACTGGTGGAATTGTCAACCTGCCCGATGGAACAAAGGTGGTGCTACCCGCGATGTTACCTCAGAGAGTAGCACTAATAGTACGTCCTGACGGTTCGGTTGCTGTGTTCAACGGCGACCTTACCCAATTCTTGCCTTACCTCGGCAAATGAAGGAATAAACGATGAATACATCTTCGGTTTCTGAGATACTCGACTTCGAGGTTCACCTGCTCATGACAATGAAGATACGAATGGTCAACAAAAATGCGAAGCTGCTAGAAAACAAGCTAGCCGAACACGGGCTTTCCGTCGCGGACGCACAACGCATACATGAGCGGGTATCCGAAGCTCTTGGCGACGAAGCCTCTCGTTTCGAAAACATGAAGAAGCTGCTGGGCCTGGGAGGCCAGTCCTCGAAATCACTGGAATACAGCAGCGTATTGTGGCCTGGATTTGACTTCACCGCGACCGCCAGTGAAGAAGGAGTGCTTGAGTCGGCGCGGTACTGGCACACGAGGAGCGATTCATCCCGGGTCGATTCGCCAACCGAGTTGCCCCCCTGGAGCATGGACATCGATGAGTTCACGAAACAGTTTGGCCCCTTGACGGGTGGCCTCAAGTGGACCCTGTTCGACAAACTTCTCCCCTCCCACGAAGAGTACGAATTTCCCTGGAATGGAGAGCGCCACGGTGCGGCATTCAGCTGGGGGCTGTTTATGTTTGCGTCGAAGTACTGGCCCGAAGATTGATAAAGGAAATTGTTGAATTTCAGAGTTACCCTAAACTTCGGCATCGTCCAACGGGCCAGATAAAAATTTTCGTCCCGCCATCCAGGTAGATTACCAGTATCTGATTCTCAATGCGTGGACGAAATGCTTCGACGTGGGGAGTCGAAGTGAGAAAAGCCCCTGTCGAACTGGGATGATTAATGTTGTTCAGGCGTCAACCAACCGTCTTCTGAAAGACACTTCCGGCGCGAGCGTCTCACAAGTTCAGTGGCTCCTCACCGGTCTTCGACATGGAAATCTCGCGTTGTGCGCTGGGTTGGTGCCTATGATGAGGTGAGCATCGGGTCTCCCCGAATCAAATCGGGAGCGACGAACCCGGCTCCGAAGCGGGTTGGCGTGATGCGGTCGCAACCCGACTGCGGATAGCCGGCCGGCGGCACCAATCGCGACTATTCAGCGAACATACCGCGCCAAAGCTACTCCTGGGCAGCCGTTTTGGTCGATAGCCGACGAGGCCTCGGAATCAACATGGGCACAGCGCGTCGGTAGTTCCGGTACCGGTCACCCAGCGCCGCCGTCAGATCGCCCTCTTCCATCTGCAGCGCGATCAGGATGTAGCCCGTGGTCGCGATCGAGAAGAGCAGGTGCCACCGCTGTCATGGTGGGCGCCGCCCAGAAGGCGACGATGAAACCGAGCATGAGTGGGTGACGCACCACCCGGTAGAGCAGCCGGGCGCGGAAGCCGACCTCGGTGTATGGCTTTGCGCGCCAAGCCAAATACACCTGCCGAAGGCCAACCAGGTCGAAGTGGTTGATCATGAACGTCGACGTGAAAACTATCGCCCACCCGAGCCAGAACACTGCCCACAACGCCACCCGGGCGGCCGGCAGCCGCACGTCCCAGATGACCGCGGGCATCGTTCGCCACTGCCAGTAGAGCAACAGCAGCACCGCACTCGACAACAACACGTAGGTGCTGCGCTCAATCGGCTGCGGCACGAATCGCGTCCACCACCGCTTGAACGCCGGCCGCGCCATCACGCTGTGCTGGACGGCGAATACATGGGATTCCCCTCGTAGCGTGGAGACGTCGCTATTGAGGAGGCGGCGATGGCAGCAAACAGGCGGAAGTTCGATGAGGACTTCAAGGCTGGCGCGGTGCGGATCGTGCGAGAGACCGGCAAGTCGATC
>NZ_UPHQ01000058.1 GCF_900566055.1 Mycobacterium innocens | reverse complement strand
TCGTCCAGATGCGGGCGGATCAACAACAAACGGGCGGCGACCGGATCGGAGTCCACAGCAGGCAGCGTCATACCACAAGTGTGGACAAACCAAACACAAAAACCTAATTAATTACTGCGCGAGTCCTAAGGTCAACCGGACACCGGTCAGGGAACACCGGCGCGCCCCGGTGGAAGCTGCTTGCGACGACCACCGCGAGCCTGGAATTCATATGCGGGGTAACGATTCACCACGGGACGGCCATGTCACTCCGGTACAGCTCCGGGGTCGGGAGGACCTTCGGCCAACAGCTTGCGAAAGCCGTCTTCGTCGAGGATGGGCACGCCGAGTTCGACGGCCTTGTCGTACTTCGATCCTGGCGAGTCGCCGGCGACGACGAACGACGTCTTCTTCGACACCGAACCGGCAGCCTTGCCGCCGCGCGCGACGATCGCCTCCTTGGCCTCGTCACGGGAGAACCCGGCCAGCGAGCCGGTGACGACGACGGTCAAGCCGGCCAGCGTGCGCGGCACGCTTTCGTCGCGCTCGTCGGCCATCCGCACCCCGGCGGCCCGCCACTTGTCGACGATCTCGCGATGCCAGCCGACGGTGAACCATTCCGCGACCGCCGCGGCAATGGTTGGTCCCACGCCCTCGACGGCGGCCAGCTGCTCGGTGGACGCCGCAGCGATCGCGTCGAGGGTGCCGAATTCGGTGGCCAGCGCGCGAGCAGCCGTCGGCCCGACATGGCGGATCGACAACGCCACCAGCACTCGCCACAGCGGTGCGGCCTTGGCCTTGTCGAGGTTGGCCAGCAACCGTTTGCCGTTGGCCGACAATCGGCCGGCCTTGGTGCGGAACAGCTCGGTGCGCAACAGGTCGTCTTCGGTCAGCGCGAACAGGTCGCCCTCGCTGGTGATGACGCCGGCCTGCAGCAGCGCGACGGCCGCCTCGTAGCCCAGCACCTCGATATCGAGGGCGCTTCGGCTGGCGACGTGAAATACCCGCTCCCGCAGTTGCGCCGGGCAGCGCTGGGAGTTGGGGCAGCGGATGTCGGCGTCGCCCTCCTTCTCCGGCGCCAGCGGGGTGCCGCACTCGGGACATGTTGTGGGCATGACGAATTCGCGTTCGGACCCGTCGCGCAGGTCGACCACGGGTCCCAGCACCTCGGGGATCACGTCGCCGGCTTTGCGGATCACCACCGTGTCGCCGATCAGCACCCCCTTGCGTTTGACCTCCGAGGCGTTGTGCAACGTGGCCTGCGCGACCGTCGACCCGGCGACCTTGACCGGAGTCATGAACGCGAACGGGGTGACCCGACCGGTGCGACCGACGTTGACGCGAATGTCGAGCAGCTTGGTCTGCGCCTCCTCGGGTGGGTACTTGTAGGCGATCGCCCAGCGCGGGGCCCGCGACGTGGCACCCAGCCTGCGCTGCAGCGCCACCTCGTCGACTTTGACCACCACGCCGTCGATTTCGTGGTCCACCTCGTGGCGGTGCTCACCCCAGTAGTCGATGCGCTCCCGGACCCCGGCCATGTCGTTGACCAGCGTGGTGTGCTCGGAAACCGGCAATCCCCAGGCTTGTAGCGCCAGGTACGCCTGGTGCAGGCTGGCCGGGCGGAAACCCTCGGTATGGCCCAGCCCGTGACAGATCATCCGCAGCCGCCGCCGGGCCGTGACCGCAGGATCCTTCTGGCGCAGCGAGCCCGCCGCGCTGTTGCGCGGGTTGGCGAACGGCGCCTTGCCCTCGTCGACCAGGCTGGCGTTGAGCGCCTGGAAGTCAGCGACCCGGAAGAACACCTCGCCGCGGACTTCGAGCACGTCGGGGATCGGGTAGTCGTCGCTGGCGCGCAGCCGTTCCGGGACGTCGTCGATGGTACGGGCGTTCAGCGTGACGTCCTCGCCGGTGCGGCCGTCGCCTCGGGTGGAGGCGCGGGTCAGGCGGCCTCCTTGGTAAACCAGCGACAGTGCCACGCCGTCGATCTTGAGCTCGCACAGGTAATTCGCGGCGTCACCGATTTCGGCGTGGATGCGGGTTGCCCAGGCGCCGAGTTCCTCGGCACTGAAAGCATTGTCGAGGCTGAGCATTCTTTCCAGGTGGTCAACCGGCTGGAACTCCGTCGCAAAGCCGGCACCGCCGACCAGCTGCGTGGGCGAATCGGGCGTGCGCAGCTCCGGATACTGTTCCTCGAGCGCTTCCAGCCGGTGCAGCAACTCGTCGAATTCGGCGTCGGTGATGATCGGCGCGTCGCGCACGTAGTAGCGGAACTGGTGTTCGCGGACCTCCTCAGCCAGCTCCTGCCATTGATGCAACGCGTCGGGCGGCGTGGTGTCGGCTTCGGACGAACTCACCCTGGCAGGCTAGCTGAGCACCCTGACACGCCGAGATTGCCGTGATGGCGTATCAGATGGCGTCCGGATCCTCGGCGAACGCCTCGGCAGTCTTGCGGGCAAGCTCGATGGCGGCGCGGGCCCACTGCGGCGTCGCGCTCGCCAGGCCGCATGCCGGGGACACCCCGACGCGGTCGCGCAGCGCCGAACGACCGAAACCGAGCCGATCGGTCACCGCAACCACCTCGGCGGCCACTTCCTCGACCGCCGGTCGCCGCTGCGGTGCGGTGGCGGGGACGACGCCCAGCACCACGGTGCGGCCCGACTCGAAGAAGGCTGCGATGCCGTCCAGGTCCGCCGCGCGCAGCGTGCCCGCATCCACCGACACCGCACCAATAGCGCTGCGCGCCAACAGCTCCCACGGCAACTCGGCCGCGCAGCTGTGCACCATGACGTCCGCGCCGGCGGCCGCGGCGCAGGTGTCGAGCAACGCTCCGGCGACGGCCCCGTCGAGGGGGGCCACCGGGCTCAGTGCGGTCACGCCGGTCAGCCGGCCGCCCAGGGCCGCCGGCAATGACGGCTCGTCGAATTGCACCACCACCGGCGTGTCCAGCCGGCGGGCCAGCATCGCCCGGTGCGCGGCGACACCTTCGGCCAGCGAGGCCGCCAGGTCACGCACCGCGCCCGGGTCGGTGATCGCCCGGTGGCCGTTGGCCAGCTCCAGCCCCGCGCTCAGCGTGATCGGTCCGGGCGCCTGCACCTTGACCACGCGCCCGCCGCCCCGCAGACCGGCGGTCTCCCAGGCCTCCTCGAGGGCGTCCATGTCCTCGTTGAGCATGCTGACCGCTCGGCGGGTCACCGCGCCGGGCCGGGCGACGATGCGGTAGCCGCGCGGCACGGTGTCCACTGCCAAATCGAGCAGCAGGGCGCCGGCCCGGCCGAGCATATCGGCGCCCACTCCCCTGGCGGGCAACTCGACGAGGTGCGCCAGCGCATCGGCCAGCTCGCCGACGACGACCTCGGCGGCCGGCCGCGCCGCCGTGCCGGGCCAGGATCCGATGCCGGTGGCCCTTGCGAAAGGCGACGCGAAAACACTCACTTGTCAACCGTATTCGAGGGCTGTTTAGCGGCGGGGCGCACGGGTAGGTTGCAAGCACAGAAGGGTGGCTGATGGCAAGACGGATCCGGCCGCTGCAGTGGTGCTGCGCGGTGGCGCTGACGGCGGCGTGCACACGCGTGGTGGACGGCGAAGTACTGCCCCCGTATGGCGCTTACCCGCTGGATGTGCTCAACGTCGACGCGGTGCTGTTGGACCAGTCGAGGATGCGCGCGATCACCGGCGCCGGTGACGACCTGACGATCGTGCCGTCGACGGACGGCAAACACCCGGTCGATATCGACGCCCTCGCAGACACCCTGCCCCGGGAATGCCGGTTCATCTACGCCGAGACGGCGATCTTCGGGCCCGACATCGCAGGGTTCCACAAGATCACGTTCCAGGACCCGCCCGAAGGTGCGCTGATCTCCGAGGGCGCCGCGGTGTATCGGGCGCCCGACATCGCCCGGCATGCCTTCGAGTCGCTGGCGGCGGCCGTGGGGAGTTGCGCAAATAGTTCCAGCGGCTCGCTGCTGGTCAGTACGTGGCATGTCGACGGCGACTCGCTGCACATCCGGCCCGGCGACTGTGGCCGCGACTACCGCGTCCTCTCGGTGACGCTGCTGGAAGTCACCTTCTGCGGTTTTCCGGAGTCGGTGCCCGACATCGTGATGACGAACATGGCCGCCAACGTGCCGCACTAGAGTAGCCGATCACCCTTTTGAGTGGCGCTTCGGAGCGATAGGCTCGTCGCCACAGCGCCAGCGCCACACAGAGGGTTGCGTACATCGCGCGTCATGGGTAAACGGGTCGGGTCCTTGGCAGCAGCATCCATACTCTGGGCCGACGCGCCCGGATTTGCTGACCCCAGTGACCGCGCGATACGTGGTCAATGGCCTTGCTGCTCAAGCGATTACGTGGGGTCAACGGCGGGCCGAGGATTTTCTGCTCTGAATCGGTGAGGGGTGGGCAGGCGCCGATTTCATCGGCACCAGGCACCCGGTTGATGGTGGATGCATCATCTTTAGGGCCAAAATCGAGCGCGGGCGGCGGCTCTTCGGCATCCGAAACGACGCTCGGTGCCTAGTTCAGCTTGCGGTTTGCCGCCGGTCGCTGCCGGCGATGGTGGCGCTGCCGAGCACCTCGTCACCGCAGGGATCCGGCCGGTAGAGCACCACCGTCTGGCCACGGGCCACCCCGCGCAGCGGCGCATGCAATCGCACCATCAGCTCATCACCAACCAATTCGACTGTCGCACTTGCGGTTTCACCGTGAGCACGCACCTGCACCGCGCACTCGACCGGACCCGTCGGTGCGGCTCCGGCGGTGAACACCGGTGCTCGTCCGGTCAGCGCGTGCATGTCGAGATCGGACACGTCACCCACGCGAACAGTCGCGGTGTCGGCGTCGATCGCGGTGACGTAGCGCGGGCGGCCATCGGGACCGGGTCCCGGGATACCGAGGCCTTTACGCTGGCCGATGGTGAACCCGTGCACACCGTCATGGGTGGCCAGCACCGCGCCGTCCGCATCGACGACGACGCCCCGGCGAACGCCGATGCGCGCACCGAGGAACGCCCGGGTGTCGCCGGAGGGAATAAAGCAGATGTCGTGGCTGTCGGGTTTGTCGGCAACCGCCAGGCCACGGCGGGCCGCCTCCGCCCGAATCTGCGACTTGGCAGTGTCCCCGATCGGGAACAGCGCATGGCGCAGCTGCCGCGCGGTCAGTACGGCCAGCACATAGGACTGGTCCTTGTCCCGGTCGACGGCGCGGCGCAGCCGCCCATCTGACAGCCGGGCATAGTGGCCGGTGGCCACCGCGTCGAAACCCAGCGCCAGCGCCCGGGTCAACAGTGCCGAGAACTTGATCCGCTGATTGCATCGGACGCAGGGGTTGGGTGTTTCTCCGCGAGCGTAGGAGGACACGAAGTCGTCGATCACGTCTGCGCTGAACTTCTCGGCGAAATCCCAGACATAGAACGGTATTCCGAGTACATCGGCGACCCGGCGGGCGTCCGAGGCGTCCTCTTTGGAGCAACAGCCCCGCGATCCGGTGCGCAGCGTTCCGGGCGCCGTCGACAGCGCCAGGTGCACCCCGACCACGTCGTGTCCGGCATCGACCATGCGGGCGGTCGCGACCGAAGAGTCGACGCCGCCGCTCATCGCGGCGAGAACTTTCACCACGAGGCTCCCGCGGCTGCCAGGGCGGCGCCGCGAGCCCGGGCGACCGCCGCGGGCAGCACCCGCAACGCCGCATCGACATCCGCGTCGACACTGGTGTGCCCCAAGGAAAGACGCAACGACCCGCGGGCGCTGGCAGGGTCGGCGCCCATCGCGATCAACACGTGCGACGGCTGGGCCACGCCGGCGGTGCAGGCCGAACCGGTCGAACACTCAATCCCGTTGGCGTCCAACAACATCAGCAACGCATCGCCCTCACAGCCGCGGAACGTGAAGTGCGCGTTGCCGGGAAGCCGCAACGGGTCGCGAGCACCGTTGAGACACACGTCGTCGATTTCGGCGAGCACCCCCTCGACCAGGCGGTCGCGCAGCAGCCGCAGCCGCGCGCTGTTGGCCTCCACGCCGTCCGCGGCGAGCTGCGCCGCGGTCGCCATTCCCACCGCACCGGCGACGTCGGGAGTGCCGGAGCGAATATCGCGTTCCTGGCCACCGCCGTGCAGCAACGGCACACAGGCGGCGTTGCGGCGCAGCAACAGCGCGCCCACGCCGGGCGGACCGCCGAACTTGTGCGCCGCCACGCTCATCGCCGACAACGTGCTCGCGCCGAAGTCGACCGGTACCTGTCCCACCGCCTGAATCGCGTCACTGTGCATGGGCACGCCGAACTCGGCGGCGACGGCGGCCAGTTCGGCGATCGGCATGATGGTGCCGACCTCGTTGTTGGCCCACATCACCGACACCAGGGCGACGTCGTCATGACTCTGCAACGTCTCGCGCAGCGCGGTGGCCGACACCGAGCCGTCGGCAGCCGTGGGCAGCCAGCTCACCTGCGCACCCCCGTGCTCGACGAGCCAGTCCACCGCGTCGAGTACGGCGTGGTGCTCCACCTGCGAGGTGACGATGCGCCGACGGCCGGGCTGCTCGTCACGGCGCGCCCAGAAGATCCCCTTGACGGCCAGGTTGTCGCTCTCGGTACCGCCGGCGGTGAAAATCACCTCCGAGGGGCGGGCGCCGAGCTTGTCCGCGATCAGCTCCCGGGATTCCTCGATCCGCCGGCGCGCCGTGCGCCCCGTGGTGTGCAGCGACGAAGCGTTGCCGACGGTGCCGAGCTCGGCCGTCATCGCCTCGATGGCGGCGGGGTGCATCGGGGTGGTGGCGGCGTGATCC
>NZ_UPHQ01000171.1 GCF_900566055.1 Mycobacterium innocens | reverse complement strand
CGCTACCACCACACCGACATCGAGATCGACAAACTCGCCGAGGCCACCCCCACTCAACGCCGTGCTTTCGACCTCATTGAGGCCACCATCCCCCTGACCATCGCCGCGTAGCCACAAACACAAACCAGCAAACCAGCAAACCCCCAGTTCAGGGCGGAAAACCCTTACCCAGGCAGCCGTAACTTCCGACTAATGCATGTCGGCCAGCGCCCGGCCCATTCGCGATACGGCTTCGGTCAGAATGGCTTGGCTGGTCGCGAAATTGATGCGCACGTGCCCGTCCCCGCCCGTTCCGAAGACGTGGCCGGAACTCAGCGCCACACGGGCGTGCTCCCGGAACCACCTGGCCGGACCCGACAGGTCCGACACCACCGCAAGGCCGTCGGCGGTCCGCTCGGCGAAACCGAGCGCGCGACAGTCCAGCCAGGCCAGGTAAGTGCCTTGCGGCCAAGGGTATTTCACCCCGGGAAGGTGTTGCTCGACCAGATCACCCAATAACGTTCGGTTGGTATCCAGGCCCTGCAGCACGGCGTCGAGCCAATCGCCGCCGCTGCGAAATGCTTCGGTGTGCGAGATGACACCGAGGTGGCTTGGCCCGTGACTGACTTCCTCGGGCATGCGGCGAAGATCGGTGGCTGCTTCGGCACCGGCGATGGCCACAGCGGCTTTGATCCCGCTGAGATTCCATGCTTTTGAGGCGGACATCAAGCTGAATGCGTTCTCGGCACCGGGCACGCTCAGGTACGGCGTGAATCGCGCCCCGCTCATGACGAGCGGAGCATGAATCTCGTCGGACACCACCCGGACGCCGAATCGGCGTGCGAGTTGGGCGATCTCGCTCAGTTCGTCGACGGTGTGCACGGCGCCGGTCGGGTTGTGAGGATTGCACAACAGGTAGGCGACGTTCCCGCCGACGCCACCGGCGCGCACAAACGCCCGCTCCAACGTGTCCACATCGATCCGGCCGTCAACACCCAGCGGTGCTTCGATCACCCGTCGGCCGTCATGGGACACGAACGCGTAGAACGGTGCGTAGACCGGCGAATTGACGATGACCGTGTCACCGCGCTCGGTGACCAACCGTAGTAGCTCGACAACTCCGAGCATGACGTCGGGCACGATCGCGGTGCGGCCGACCTCCAGATCGTGCCAATCCCAACGGTGCGAGGCGAATTCGGCCACCGCTTCGGCATAGGCGGTGCCGTGGGGATATCCGGTGTCCCCGCGGTCGACGGCGCTGTGGATGGCGGTGGCCACCGTCGGCGCAAGATTGACATCCATCTCCGCGACCCACAGCGGCAGGACGTCGGCCGGGTAAGCACGCCATTTCATGCTGGTGCGGCTCTGCAATTGCTCGAGCGATAGCTCCTCGAGTGGATTCGTCACTGTTGCAGATTACGGCCCTCGGATGCCGAGTCACCGAGCGGCAAAGGCGTGCGTGGAAATGGTCAACGGCAAATCCACCGAACTGAGCGGGGCCGGTTCCGCGGCGATGACATAGGGACGGCGTTCACCACGCGCATTGCCGTGGCGACCATCGCGCCGGCCCCCGAGGTCATTCCCGCGATTCCGGCTCGACGCGGGTCCCGCAGCGTTGCCGCCATGGTGCAGTCGATGTCGGGGTCCCGGTGATCACGGTGCGATACGACAGGTCACCCACACCGGTTGGCCAGTGGGGCGCGACGTCGTGCGCGAGCCGGGTGACGTGTTCGATGACGATGACTTCGCGGTCCTCGGCCACGCCGATCGCCTGCATGCGTATTGCCCCACACGTTCCTGCTGCGACAGTACCCATCGCCACGTCCAGCGTCCGGCTTGTGATGGCGCGATCGAATCTCTCTCGGATTTCCCGCAATTGAAGTCCGAGCGCGTCGGCGATCAATCGGATCTGCCCCTGCCATTCGCCGGCTATCGCGCCGGGAATGGCGACCCAGGGTTGGTAGTCGAGCGACTAGCCCAGCCAACCCACGTCGAGTGCCTGACGTGCAGTTCGGATACCAGGTTGGCCATCGTTGGCCCTTCGTCGCGCAGACGAACAATACCGAATATTTGATCCGCAAGTTAACAGTGCCCGGTCGATCGGTCAAGCTCCAACAGCTGAATGCCACGCTTCGCCCTCCGAGTAGGTGAACAAAGGTTAGGTTATGCCGTGTAGGTGTGACGGCCGAAACCACCTCGCGCTCGTCTGCGAGCGTCGCCTCGGCACTGCTGACCCGTCCCGACGAACTCGCCGCCGTGTCAGCCATGGCGCCTAAGACCCCTAGTCGCTCCGGTCCACCAAAACCGCGCCATCGGGACGGTTCCCCAGCGTCTGCAGCCCGATGTCCTCCCCGCCGGCGGTGACGCGCACGATCTCGGCCAACTCCGCGGGCGCGTCACATTGCAGATAGTGATCGGCGCCGGGCACCACCCAGTAGCGGCTGCGCCCGGGCTGGTTTTTCAGATACGCCTGCCAGACATGGTTGGCGACGCGCAGCGGCGCCACACTGTCGTGCAGTCCCCAGACCAGCGTGGTGTTGAGGGACATGGTGGAAAGCTCTTCGAGCCAACGGGTTTCGTCGGCAGCCCGCTCATGCAGATACTGAATGGTGTCGGGCAGCACCGAGATCCCGTCGTTGTGGGCAAAGCACTTCGCCAGCGCGGCGATCTCCGGGTCGTCCAGCGTCCGGCGCGGGATGAAGGTGCTGGCTCCCAGCCCGGCCGCCAGCAGCTCGGGCGTCGTCGCCGCGGCGGTGGTCCGCCCGGTCGCGGCGTCGAGCAGCGCCGTCTGGAACGCGGTGAGGTTCGACAGCGGTAGGTAGATGTTGGCGTTGGTGATGATCACGTCGAGCGGCAGCGCGGCTGGGTCTTCGCCGGCCAGCATGCCCAGCGCGATCATGCCCACGCTGCTGCCGCGGTCGTGGGTGAGCATCCGGAACTCGGTCAGCTGCCACACCCGCGTGATGGCGTGAACGAGCAGCCGGGCGTCGTCGTACAACGAGTAGACGTAGGGCGCCGACGGTTTGTCGGACAGGCCGTAGCCCGGGAAGTCGAGCACGAAGATGTCGAACTCCGAGCCCAGCTCACCCGCCAACCCGAAGTAGTCGACGCTGGACGTCGGGAAGCCGTGGACCAGCACCAGCGCCGGCGCCCCAGGCGTGCCGCAGCGGCGGCTGAACACCGACACTTCGGCTCCGTCGTTGGCTGCGGTGGTCGACCGCCAACGCAATTGCGTTCCGCCGCTGTGCCATTCGGTGAAGATGTCCAAGATGAGGTCCTTTCGGCGGTCTTGACCGGTCTTAGGCCGGTCTTATGCAAAAGTCGCAATCGCCAGCAATAGCGGCAGCTGGTTGGAGCGACGTTCGGGTGCCTGCAGTCGCTCTGGCCCGAAGAACGAGCCGCTGAGGTAGTTGTCGGCGTTCCACACCGAGGTGGTGCTCACCTGGCCTTGGTAACTGAAGTTGTCCAGCACATAGGGCACGGCGTCGGCTTCCAGCAGCGACGGACCGCTCATCAGCTGGAAGTGCAGGTGCGGGGCGTTGGAGTTGCCGGTGTTGCCCAGTTTGCCGATCTGTTGGCCCTTCTTGACCTTGTCACCGGGTTTGACCAGCAGCGAGCCCTTGATGAGGTGCGCGTAGAGCGCGTACACGCCGTCACCGAGGTCCATCACGACGTGGTTGCCGTCGATGGTGTTGATTGTCATCTTGGCGGCCAGGGCAGGATCGGAGGCCGGCAGGATGCCCGGTACGTTGGCCTCGACAGTGTCGAGTGTGGAGGCCACGGTGCCGTCGGCCACCGCGTAGACGGGAACTCCGTAAGAGACGTAACTCTCGTTGCGGGTTTGGTCTCCAGTGTAGAAATTGCCCTGGTCGTCCATGTGCATCCAGTCGATCGCAAAACGCTGGCTGTTGTTCAGCTTCATGTTGACCGGCATAATGGCGTCGCGGTGCGCCCAGCCCGGATCACAGCACCCGTTCAAGGCGACCCAATTGTTGCCCCGCAGTGGCGGGCTGATCACCCGCGGCGTGCCGGCCGAGATATCGAACGGAGCACCCAGGGTGTCCAGCGGGCCGGGTTCGTTACTCACCGCCGGGTTGGTCACCCCGGTGCCATGCAGACGCAGCATGACCGCCTTCGGGAATTGCGTCAACGTGTCAAGCGTGAAGTCCAGCAACAGCGTCCGCGATGTCTGGGGTGCGATGCTGAAGTCGGGGGAGGGCTGTTGGGTGAGCTGCCGTAATCGGTTGCAGTTTCCATAGTTACAGGCAGGGTCGACCAACTGCGGGCCGGCGAACGTGGCGAGCACCTTGTTGGGATCCTGCGCATCGACCACGTCGACGGCAGTGAGGCTGGCCGGCCCCCCGGTGGCGTTGGTGATCTGCACGTCGAAGGCCAAGTGATACTTGCCGTCACTGCCGGGGAAGGGAAATGTCGGGCGGCTGATCGGCGCAACGGTCAGCGGGGTGAAGGCGTCGGGCACCGTCACGCCCGCAAGCGGGCTGGTTCTGGCCGGGGTAGTCGACGAGCCTGCGGCGCCGGTTTGGTTACTCGACGAGCACGCGGCGACGAACAGGATCAACCAGAAGGTGGCCAACGGTTTCCAGAGTGGACGGCGTGCGGGGAAAGGTGCCATCGGATGCGCCTCCTTGGTCGGGGCCGGGTCCCGTGAGCTTAGTCTTCGGCTCTGCTATTCCTGCTGAAGACATGCACGCCGGGGCTTACCCTGCTGGGCATGATCACTTCCCGGGTAATCGGTGTTGGCGAATATCAGATCAGCTCCGAGGAAGCCGGCGTCATCAATGCGCGGTATGTCTCATCTGGTTCGGTTCGGTCGAACGGCGGGATCGGTTCGGGACGGGCCAGGGGCGATACGTCCAATGGCTTCCCCGGCGATTACCGTGGGCAATACTTTTACGCCGCAGGCGAATTGACCGGGGATCTCGACTTGCGGATCCAGCGGTCCGGAGCGTCCTTTCGGTTGACCTGGCGGCACCGCTCGCAGAATGTCAGCCTGCCGGCGGCGGTCGGCGAAGTGGTCTACGAAGGCATCGGTTTTCCGAACGGAGAGCGACCCATGGCCATTGCCTATTGGATGGCGGAAAGAGTGTCAGCGGCAATTGAAGGCCGGCCGCTGCTCTGAAACGAATCCACCCGGGAGGCACGTTGAGACACAGGTTGTTGTTACTCGCCGTCACTGTGGCGCTGGCCGTAACGGCCTGCGGCGGAACATCTCACCCGCGCCTGTGGGGAGCGTTCACCGAACGCGGCTTGGCCAACGTCCCGATGAAGCCCGGCGTCAATGTTCGTGTCTTCAACGACGTGAACTTGGACGCGCACGGCTACATCAAGTATGACAAGTCGAACGGATACCTGACACTTCAGCCGGGCACGTATCGCATCGATGGCTGGTCGCTGACCTCGTTCGGTTTCAAGCTGACGCCGGAGCAGCAGGCGGCTGTCTATTCGGCTCCGGGCTATGCGTTCTTCTGGAATGTCGACCAGAAGAAGATGGAGATCCTGGGTTCGCTTCAAGATCCCCGTTATTCGCAACAGAGCATCATCAACGGCGTGCTCACGATACGCAAGACGACGAATTACTTCGTCGGCCATCAGAACGGCGACAAGGTCGACGGGATAAGCCTGCAGCTCTACGATCCGAACATCAAAATGCCCGATGGACAGATCTCGACCAACCACGCGTTCGCGCAGCTGGTCGTCGAGCGGTTGTAACGCCGCCGGCCCGTTCGCTCACCCGGCGGCAGCGAGATCGACGCCAGCGCGGAAAACTTCGAGTGGACATCGCGCTGCCGTTGATCTCGGCGAAAGCCAGGCCGAACGGCCAGACTTTGCGCCGCGGAATAACGACACGAAATCGTTGGCGAAAAACATCGATGACGAATGTCCACCGTTACGCCGTGTCGCGCCAAAATCTAAGCCACACCACCCATGAGACAGCGTGTCCTGGCAGCCGCGACAACAACAACGGCCAGGCCTTTCCCTGTATCCCCAACGGCGGCGCCGTCTTTGGTTGCCAGCCCTGCTCGGCGCCGGACCGCTCACTTCTCTACACCGGTAACTTTCTGCACGCGCTGTTGCCGTTCCTGGCCCACGGCTTGCTGAGCAACCTGAAGGTACCGGTGCAGAACCCGGCCTTCGACGCGGTGGACCAGTAGACCGCCGCGGCGCAAGCGGTCGTCAATGCGCGTGGCATACCGTTTCTGGGCATCCGCGGCATGTCCGACGGCCCCGGTGACCCGCTGAATCTGCCCGGCTTTCCGTTCCAGTTCCTTCTCTACAAGCAGATCGCGGCCGAGAACGCCGCACTGGTTGCCCAGGCGTTTCTGCAGAACTGGGCCGCCGCGTAGCGCGCCCGGCTATTCGACGCCGCGAGCGACCGGGCGGGACGGATCCGAACTCCACTCGGACCACGATCCGGGATACAGCGCCGCCTCACGACCCACCGCGGCCAGCGCGGCGACGATGACGGCAGCGGTGATACCCGATCCGCAGTAGGCGCCCACCGGGCCGTCGCGATCGATGCCGCGGCCGGACAACAGCCGGGTAAGCGTGTCCTCGTCGAGAAACGTTCCGTCGCAAGCCAGTACGGCAGCACTGGGAAGATTTATCGCACCGGGAATGTGACCGGCAACCGGGTCGACCGGCTCCACATCGCCGCGAAAGCGCTCTGGCGCCCGTGCGTCCAGCAGCGGCACCGCGCCTGACCCGGATTGCTGCGCAGTCAAGGTAGGCCGGTGCCCGGCAGCCAGATCATCATGGCGCACAAGCAGATTCCCGGCGGGTGGCGCCACCGGTCCGGTCTCCAACGGTTCTTCAGCCGACCGCCACGCGGCCAGGCCGCCGTCGAGGATGCGGACGTTGTCGACCCCGGCCGCGGTGAGCACCCACCACGCTCGCGCCGAACCGGCCCGGTTCCAGTCGTCGTACGCCACGACCAGACTGTTCTGCTGAGTTCCCCAGCGGCGCGCGGCCGCCTGAAGACTGCGCCCCGAGGGTAGCGGGTGACGGCCGCGGCCGACGACGGTGTGGTCGCTGAGTTCGTCTTCCAGCGAGACGTAGACCGCCCCGGGTAGATGGCCCCGCAGATAGGCCGAATGCCCGTCCGGTTCGTCGAGTCGCCACCGCACGTCGAGTAAGGTGACCGGCTCGGCGGACCGTATCCGGCTGGTCAGCTCGGCGACAGTGATCAGCACCTGGTCTCTAGCGTTCACCCGGTTCACCTCGTTGTCCGCGGAAGGGGTGCCGTCGAAGGCGACAACGAGCCTAGTGCCCGGCCGGACGGTTCAGGCCGCGGTATCGGCACGGCGAAGTCCGGTCAAGCACACTGGGTTGGGTGGGCAGGCCGCGACGACACGACACCGAAGCGATGCTCGACGCCGCACGCTCCATCGCGTTGGAGCGCGGGGCACGCACCGTCACTGTCGATGCGATCGCCGCGCTGAGCGGCGCTTCGGTGGGTTCGCTCTACAACCGCTTCGGCTCCCGCGACAAGATTCTGACCGCTGCATGGCAACGGGCACTCGAGCGCTTCCAGGAACCGTTCCTGGACCAGTTGCGCCGAGACGATCTCAATGACGCCGCGCTTGGTGCCGCGCGGTGGATCATGGAGTTTGCCCGCACCCAGCCCGAAGATGCGCGACTGCTCGCCGCGTTTCGCCCCGCAGATGTGCTTACCGATCCCAATGCCCCGGCGGCATGGCGTCTTGCCGGCGGCAACGCCGCCATTCGCGATGCCCTGCGCAGACTTGCCGAGCGCACCGGCGGGGGCGAACGGGCCGCGAACTGCTGTCACTGGCCGTCATCGATATCGCCGGCGGCGCAATTCGCCGACGCTTGCTCAATGGAGCACCGATTTCTGCGGACTTCGAAGCCGACGTCCTGGCCGCTGTCGTCGCCGTACTTGACCGCATTGCGCTCAGCTGAACACGGCCGGTTTGCTGGATTGGTCCGGGCGCACCAGCCGATACCTTGGTGACATTGGCGAAAGTAGGTGAACCAGATCGGTGGCGCGGCGGTTTCGCAATAACGTGACGATGTGGCTTGCGGCAGCTGTCGCGGCAGCGGTCGCGACGGCGGGCCCGGCCGCAGCGGTGCCCAACACGCAGTGCGCGCTTGCCGCACCGGTCCAGGAGGTGTCCAGTGTGTCGCGGCTGCCGCCGGAGCTGCTCAAACTCCTGCCACCGATCGCGGACGTCGGTGCGCCCTTCAACAACACGGACGCGGTCACCGATCCGTCATTGCCGTTTCGGCGACTGATTCGTGCCGGCAATCGTGGCACCGACTGGTTTGCCTGGTACGAACACGGCGGCCTCACCTACTTCTGGCAGGCGGTGGTCGTGCGCGTCGTATCCGGCTCCGCGACAACGACATTGGCGAACGCCGGAACTATTTCCGACACCTTGTGCAGCGTCACCGACGGAGTGTTCGCCGGCACCGTTCCGCCCTATCCACAAGGCACCTGGGCCGAGGCTGCCTACTAACGCGTGTCGATGTCGACGCAATGTGGCGCGGCAGGGCGTTCACACCGTGACGGGGGTGCCGCGGCGCCACCTGGGAACGCAGGAATCGCCCCCGTCGGCCCCGGTGCCCCGCTAATATCCGGCGTGGCCGCGCCATGCGGCAAATTCCGACAGAGAGGGACACCTCATGGGACTCGTCATCGGCGTCCTCGTGGCAATCGTGGCAGTCGTCATTGTGCTGCTGGTCATGGTGATCGCCGGCTACAACGGTCTTGTTCGGGCCCGCAACGCCTACAAGAATGCGTTCGCGCAGATCGACGTCCAGATGCGCCGCCGCTTCGACCTCATCCCCAACCTGGTCGAGACGGCCAGGGCGTACATGGCCCACGAGCGCCAAACGCTGGAGGCCGTGGTGAATGCCCGCAACATGGCAATGGCGGGCCTATCCGCCGCGCAGGCGAACCCGGGGGATCCCGCTGCGATGCAACAACTCTCAGCCGGGCAGCAGCGGCTGGACGGCGCGTTGGGCCGGCTTATCGCGGTTGCCGAGAGCTACCCCGACCTCAAGGCCAACCAGACCATGATGCAACTTTCGGAGGAGTTGACCTCGACCGAGAACAAGGTTGCGTTCTCCCGGCAGGCCTACAACGACGCGGTCATGAGCTACAACAACCGCCGCGAAACGTTCCCGGGCAACATCTACGCGGGCATGTTCGGCTTCACCGCGGCTGCGCTGCTCGAGCTTCCGCCGGATCGCCCGGAGATGCGGGAAGCGCCGCGGGTCCAGTTCTGACGCATCGATCGGCGTGAACTTCTTCGACCACCAGCGCGCGGCCCGGAGTAGCACGCTCAAACTGGTGTTCCTGTTCATCGTCGCCGTGGTGGCGATGGTCGCCTTCATCGATGCCGCCGCCGCGGTCGCGATGACGTATCGCAGGGCCGATTCCTCGGCGGTCCTCGGCGTCGTCGTCGCGGTCACGGCGGTGACGTTGGTGATCATCGCCGGCGGCATAATTACCAAGACGGTCGCGCTGCGCCAGGGTGGGGCGGCCGTTGCCGCGTCGGTCGGGGCCGTCCAAATCGACCCGACGAGCTCCGACCCGCAGTTGCGCCGACTCGTCAACGTCGTCGAGGAAATGTCACTGGCATCCGGGGTGCCGGCTCCGCGCCTGTTCGTCCTGGCGGAGGAGCCCGGCATCAACGCGTTCGCTGCCGGTTTCACCCCGGCCGACGCGGCGATCACAGTCACCAGCGGTGCGCTGTCCCAGCTCAATCGCGACGAGCTGCAAGGTGTGATCGCCCACGAGTTCAGCCACATCCTCAACGGCGACATGCGGTTGAACATCAGGCTGATTGGACTGTTGAACGGGATCCTGCTGATCGGCCTGACTGGTTTGCGGGTCCTGCAGTTTGGCGGCGGCCGCGGCGGCGGTTCCAAGAACGGCGCGCCGATCTGGATGATCGCGCTAGCGATGATGGTGCTCGGCTTCGTCGGGGTGTTCTTCGCCAACATCATCAAGGCGGCGGTGTCACGCCAGCGCGAATGGCTGGCCGACGCGTCCGCGGTGCAATTCACCCGTCAGACCGACGGACTCGTCGGGGCGCTGAAGAAGATCGCGGGCATCGCGTCCGGATCGGCGCTGCGCGACACCCGCAGTGCGACCGAAGTCAGCCACATGTTGTTCGGCGAGGGCCGGCGGTCGTTCCGCTCGTGGTACGCGACGCATCCGCCGCTGGTGGACCGGATCAAGGCGCTCGACCCCAGCTTCGACCCGCGTGAGGTGGCCGCGCTGAAACAGCGCTACGGACAACGATCACCCGACGGGCTCGCCGAGGACTCGATGGCCGGATTCGGCCCGACCGGCGCTGCCTCCGCCGTCGGCGCGGCCGTTCAGACCGCCGCGACGGTGGCAGGGCCGCTCGGGGCGGGTCGCCGTGGTATCAGTCCCGAGCATGTGGCCGATCGCGCCGGCACGCTCACCCAGGCCGACCTGCTGCTCGGCGCGGCGCTGCACGCCACGATTCCACCGGACGCTCGTCGGCTGGCCACCCAGCCGAGCACCGCCCCGGCCGCGATCATCGCGTTGCTCCTGGCGCGTCCCGGCGATCCGCTGCATGCTCGCCAGCTCGCCTCGGTAGCGCAGCGGCTAGGGCACCCGGAGGCGCAGGCAGCCGCCGCGCTGGTGGACACGATGGCGGCGTTGCCCGCCGAGCTACGGCTACCGTTGGTCGATCTGGCTATCCCGCAGCTCGCCGCCCATCCGCCCGCCTTCCGGGAAGCGCTATTGGGGGTGCTCAACGAACTCGCCGTCGCGGACGGCTCGGTGTCGATGTTCGAGTACTGCGTGACGCGGCTGGTCTGGAGCTACCTGCAGGACGCGGCCAATCCGCACCGCCGAAGCAAGGTCGGCGATGGCTCGCTCGACCAGGTGCGGCCGACGGTGACGACGCTGCTCGCGACGCTCGCGGTCGCCGGCGCCAGCGACCAGGAGTCGGCTCGGCGGGCCTACGACAGCGCGCTGCACCGGCTGTACCCCGATGCCGCTGCATCACCGCCGCGGCAAGTGACCTGGCAGCAGGCGCTCGACCAAGGCTGGGCCGGACTGGACAGCCTGGCGCCGAAGGCCAAGCAGGCACTCGTGGAAGCGATGGCCGTCGCGGTGACCGCCGACGGCACCCTGACGTCGGCAGAGGCCGAGATGCTGCGTGCGGCGTGTGCATTGATGCATGTGCCGTTGCCCGCATTGCTCACCTGACCGGTCAAGCTGATTCGTCTTGCGGGCCGTCCGGGTGGTCACCGCCAGGCTTCCCAGCCGACCATGGTCCGCATCGGCCCGGCGAACACCGGCCGTACCGCTGCGGAGCGCCAACGCTCTTCGACGGTCGGAGCCAGCGCGACGGTGGTGGCCAGCGGGTCGCCGTCGAGGTAGACGACGGTGATGTACTGCGGGCCCGGATGCCACCCGCGGGGAAGCGGGTTCCAGGCGCTCGTCGAACCGAAGGTCCAGGCGCCGGCCGTGCCGGGCACCGCCAACAGCGCCGGATAGTGTTCGCAATGCAGCCATTCCAGCCATCGGTCGGGGCGGCCGTCAGTGGGTTCCTCGATGATCAGCAGCACCCCCCGGTGCGGCCGAAACGGCACCACCTCGTGGGAAACGAGCGCGCGCGGCGCGGCTCGCCACTGCAACAGCCGCAGGCCCGCCACTTCCAACAGCGGTCGCATGACCGGCATCCGGCCGTTGTCCCGCAACGCCCGGCCCAGCGCCACGAAGTCGTCGAATGTCTGCCGAACGGGGTCACCGACGAGGTAGTGCACCGCATTGCCGATCTCGCCGAGTGGGCCGTGGCTCGCCAACCGGTGATCGGGGTAACCGCCGTCGGCGATCCAGCGCAGCCCGTGCACGATGCCCGGCAGTTGGTATTGCTCGGGCAGGTGATCGAGTAGATGCCAGCGCAGATAGCCGCCGTCGTCGGGCGGCGCCGCAGCGGTGAGGCTGAAAATGCCTGCCTTGACGCGGTTCACGAGGCTGCCACTTCGGCGAGCGCCTGCAGGTTCTCCAGGTAGTGCGTCAGGCAGCTGTGGATGAACGTGGCGCAGATGGTGGTGGCGCCGTGCGCGGCGGTCTCGGCGAGGACGTCGCGGGTCAGCTGGGGTTCGCCGATCGGGTCCAGCGGCGCCGCGGGCGTGAGCACCACTTCGAATCCCGGCCGGATTTCGAAGCGGCTCAGCCACTCTCGGGCTTGTCGCAGGCTCACGTTGAAGGGCGCCCAGCCGTCGGCCAGCGTCACGGATCGCCGCAGTGACCGCAGGGTGCGTCCGCCGACCCAGATGGGGACATGCGACTGGACCGCGCACGGGTCGACGACCATGCCGTCGAAGGAATAGAACTCGCCATGGTAGGCGGGCTCGGGCACCGACAGTGCCGAGCGCAGCGCTCGTAACGCGTCGTCGGCCCGTGCTCCGCGATCAGCGAACGGAGCGCCGATGAGGTGGAATTCCTCTTCGAGGCTGCCGACGCCCATACCGAGGATGAGCCTGCCGCCGCTGACGGTGTCCAAAGTGCCGTAGCGCTTGGCGATTTCGAGCGGATGGTGATAGCCGAGCACCAGCACGTGGGTGGCCAGCCGAATGCGCCGGGTGCGCGCGGCCAGGTAGCCCAAGGTGGCCAACGGATCCCAATAGCGGGTCCCGCGGCGCCGCTTCTCGGCTTTGGGCAAGGCTATGTGCTCGCTGCAGGTCAGGTGGTGGTAGCCGAGCCGGTCCGCGGCTTCGGCGATCTGTGCCAGGTCTTCGACGGAGGCGTGGTTTTCCCAGTCGGCGCTGACCCCGGGCAGCATGGTCACCACCGGCGTGGCAATCGATAGCTTTGCGGCGACGGCGCTCATCGCGCTAAATTCTAACAGTGCTCGAATTGTTTCGAACGTCGCTCGAATAGGTTGGTTCGATGACCTCCACGGAACGGCGGGCCTACGGCGAACTCGACCGCGCTCAGGTGGTGGCGTGCCTGCACAACCTGGCCCGGCGGGTGGGCGTGCAGCAGGTGACGATGCGTGAGCTCGCCGCCGAGCTCGGCGCCGCGGTCCCGTCGGTGTACTATCACGTCCCGGGCAAGCAAGCCGCCCTGGATCTGCTCGCCGAATCCGTTCTGGCCGATATCCCCGAACCCGAAGCCGGCCCCTGGCACACCCGGCTCACCGAGCTTTACTGTGCCGCACGCGAAGTGCTGCTCGACGTCCCCGGCATCGCCGGCGTCCTGCAAACCAGTGGCGGCGGGGAACGCGCCCGCCGCCTGGACAAACTGAGCCGCGCCCTTCTCGCCGAAGCCGGACTCGTCAAAAGTGGTTCTGCTGCGGCACATTCGGTACTGTACACCTATCTGCTCGGTTCGATCAGCCTGGAGGAGTCCCGCGGCAAGCGCCAGCCCGCATCGCGGTTCCGGGCCGGACTCGACGTCGTCATCGCCGGTATCAAGGCAAGCGCGGAGCACCGATGAGCATTCCGAAGCTGGGGTCGCTGATTGTCGAAAATCGCGACAGCGCTTCCGGTCAGGACGCCGCTGCCGTGCTGAACCCGGACACGTATCTCGCCGGTGCTCCGTTCGAGGCGTTGCGCCGGTTACGGGCCCACGCGCCAGTGCATCCGGTGCAACTGTCCGGACTGCCCAGAACGTGGTTGCTGACCCGTCACGCCGATGTGCGACTGGTCAGTCGCGACACCGAGACGTTCACCAGCAGCAAGGGCAACACTCTGGTGGCGGTCGAGGCGGCGCCGACCTCGGCGATGCTGCCGGGAATCGATCCGCCGCGACACATCCACTACCGCAAGTTGATCAACCAGGGCTTCACCGCCCGCAATGTGCTGCGTCTAGAACCGCGTATGCGCCAAGTCGCCCGCGACATCGTCGCCAACATCACCGATAAGGGCGAATTCGACGCCGTCACAGATGTTTCCGCGGAAATATCGCTGCAGGTGATCGCCGAGGTGCTGGGTGTGCCCGCCGCGGACCGGATGGACGTCTTCCGCTGGAGCAACGCGATCGGAAGCCTGGGCATCGAAGACCCCGACTACGCTCCCACACCCGAGGCGCTCGGGCAGGCGGCCGCCGAAATGTTCGCCTACTGCGGCGAATTGGTCGAACACCGGCAAAAGCACGGCCTCACCGACGACATCCTGTCGGCTCTGCTCGCCGCCGAGGTCGACGGCGACCGGCTCAACCGCGACCAGCTCAACGAATTCTTCTTGCTGCTGGCGATTGCCGGCAACGAGACCACCCGCAACACGCTCAGCCACGGCATTCTGGCGCTGTCCGAGCACCCCGACCAACAGGCGCTGCTGGCCCGCGATCGCGACGCGGCCAAGCCCGCCGTCGAGGAACTGCTGCGCTGGGCCACCCCGGTGATGCACTTCCGCCGTACCGCCACTCGCGACGTCGAGATCCGCGGCCAGCACATCCGGGCCGCCGATTGGGTGCTGATGCACTACCTGTCGGCCAACCGCGACGAGGACGTGTTCGAGCGGGCCGCCGAGTTCGACATCACCCGCGGGCGGTCCGGTCCGGGGCCCGACCATGTCGCGTTCGGCGGCGGGGGAGTGCACTTCTGCCTGGGCGCTCAGCTGGCCCGTCTGGAACTGCGGGTCATGCTGGAAGAGTTGTACCCACGCGTGCCAGGCCTCGTCGTCACCGGGTCACCTGACCGGCTGCGGTCCTCGTTCTTCCACGGGATCAAACGGCTGCCGTGTGCGGTCGGTTGAGCAGCCGGCTGCTCGCCTCCGGCAGCAGTCGCCGGCCACCGGGGATCGATGTCAGTCGAGTTCGGCCGGGTCGAGCAGTTGCACTTCCTCGAGATCCATCTCCGCCTGCAACTCGCGCAGCACGATGTCATCGATCAGGTTCTTGTTGCGCAGCGAGGTGACGGCCTGCCGCTGATATTGCAGAACGCCGAGCCGCACCCGCCGGATCAGATCGCAGTGCGCCGCCAGATCGCTGGTCGCGGAGTCGGCGCCGTTGGCCCCGACGAGTTCGGCGCGTTCTTCATAATCGCGCTGCAGGCGTTTCACGATCTCGGTGCCGGCCCCGAGCGCGTCGGCGACCGCCGGCAAGGCTTCCAGGGCGGCCTCGGCGCTGGTCGTTCGGGCCAACTGCAATTCGTCGGCACGAGTGACGTCGTCCGGCATTCGGGCCCAGCGGACCACCGCGGGCAGTGAGCTGCCCTGGACCAGCACCGTCACCAGAATGACTATCGACACGACAAAGATGATCAGGTTGCGGTCGGGGAACGGTGCGCCGCTTCGCGTGGTCATCGGGACCGCGAGCGCTGCCGCAAGCGAGACCGCGCCGCGGAATCCGGCCCAGCTGGTCACACAGCGCTGGCGAAAGCCGACGTAGCGGTGGGGTTTGCGCAAGGATCTGTCCACCGCGCGTCCCAGCAGGGTGGTCACCTCGACCCACACGATTCGGGTTGCGACGACCACCCCCGCGACGACCAATGCCAGGACGGTTGCGCGACGCAGTCCGCCGCCGATGTCGGAGATGTGCTCGATCGCGCCGGGGATCTGGACCCCGACGAAGACCCACAACGACCCGTTGATGAGGAAAGTCGAGATGTCCCAGAATGCGAACGACTGCAGGCGGGAACGCGCCCGAATCACCCGCGGGCCGGTGTAGGCGAGTACCAGCGCTGACACCATGACCGCGACGACGCCGCTGCAATGCAGCGATTGGGCGAGCAGGAACGCCGCGAACGGCGTCACCATGCTCAGTGCTCCTTCCTCGAGCGGTGCGTCAATCCTGCGGCGCAGCATCGTCACCAGCGCCCCGACCAACAGCCCCGCGCTGATGCCGCCCAGATAGGACATGACAAAACGGCCGACCAGGGCCGCCGGCCCGATCCCCGGCGCACCTTCGGCGACGGCCACGGTCACGGCGAATAAGACCAGCGCCGTTCCGTCGTTGATGAGGCTCTCACCCTTCAAGACGGTGAGCGTGCGCCGCGGCAATCGTTTGGCCAGGCCGGCCACCGCGGCCGCGTCGGTGGGCGAGAGCACCGCACCCAGCACCGCCGCAGCGTGTGACTCCATGCCGAATGCCCGTGCTGTCCATGACACGGCCACCGCGGTGGCAATCACCAGACCCACGCTGAACATGATGATGACGCGCAAGTTCCAGCGGATTTCGCGGAAGCTGGTGTTCAGGCTTTCCCAGTAAAGGATCGCCGGAAGGAATAGCAGCAGCACGATTTCGCCGTCGATCTCGACGCTTCCGAAACGGGGGATGAGACCCAGCAGCGCGCCCAGCAGGATGAGCAAGACCGGCGGTCCCACCCGGTAGCGGCGACCCAGAACGGTACCGGCAACCACGATGGCGACGAGCGTCACGATAACGACGAGGCCGAACACCAGCCCATCTTCGCCTACGGACTCATCGATTCCGCGACCACACGGCCTGAACTACGAGCAGTCGCAGCAGTCGCCGCAGTCGCAGCAGCAGTCTTCGTCGCAGCAGCAGTCACAGCAACATGCGTCGTTGCAGGTGTTCCAGCATCCCTGTTTGGGACTTTGCTCCGGATTGGGCGGTAGCTCACCCGGATCGCCCGGGTAGGGGCCGGCGGCCGTCGCCCGGTCGCCGAAGTTGATCCCATCCTGCTCGCCATGCGGTGTCCCGCCGCGCGCGGTGTAACCGGCTCGGTTGACGGTGCGCGATACCGCGCGGCGCACCTCGCGGGTAAGCAACCGCCGCGCCAGTCGTCCGTCGGTGAAGTCGACGTCGGCCAATGCCAGTTCGATGCCCAGCGCCGCGTCGTCGCACAGGGTGCGGGCCGCCGCGACGGATGTTCCCGTGGCCGCCAACGGGTTCCACTTTCCGTGAGCTGCGTCGTCGCGGAAATCCTCGACCGCGTCGAGGACATGCGCGATCCGCCCGAACAGCCGCCCGACCTCACGCAGCGGCTCCTGGTTGGCCGGTCGGCCGGCCAACACCGCGGTATGTGCGAAGGCCGCGGCGACCGCGGTCTCGGTGGGCTCGGTCACCAGCAGTAGCGAGCTGCCCGGGCCCGCCCGACCGACCATTGCCTCGAGCTCGGTCTGCCGGTCGATCGCGGCGACCAGCACGCCGGCGTCGAATCCGAGCGAGTGTCCGGCATCAGTGCCCTGGCGCACCCAGCGATCGGCGATGCGGCGCGCCGCCACCCGCACCGGCGCCGCACCGACCACGCCGTCACGGTCGTCGACGTGATCGCGCACCCGCGCAGCGGCCAACGCCAGCGACACCACGGCGGCCAGTCGCACGCACTCACCGGTCGCCACGTCCGCACGCCGCATCCCGCGCAACGGACACCGACCTGCGGTCCGTCGCGTTGGTCGCGCGTCGGACTGCGCCTCGACCAGCAGCGAGACCACCAAGCCGTCGTAGTTGGTGGCGATCCGCGCGGCCTGGCCGTAGTCGTCGCGAAGCGCCAGGCACAGTCCGCATAACTGCGCTCGCCATACTGCCGTGAGTTCGCCACCGAGCCGGTGACGGCACGGCCGGATGATGCCAAACACGCGTCGAAGCTACCGGACTATGGCCGGACTCGGGCCGGACTCGTGCCCGGAAACGCCGCGCCGCCGAGCGCCGGGAACACAAGAGCGAGAGTTCGCCGGGGCGCCGGCACCCGCCGGGCAAGCAAACGTCCTTGCCGGCCAACGCGATCCCGATCAGGCGACTATGCTGCAAACCCTGATTGAAGGGCGGTGTTGATGAAGATCAGGCTCATGGTGACCGTCGTCATGGTTGTCTTGTCGGTGGTGTTGGGTTGCATCGGCTGTGCCGGCAAGGCTCGGCCACCGGCGACCAAAACCATTGACGTGCCGATGGATGACGTGCTGAAGCAAAGCGCGATCAAACGCGATGTCACCATGTCGGTTGGTGACACGCTGCAGGTGACGCTGGGGTCGAATTACACCACCCCGTTCCGATGGGCCGAAAACATGAAGATCGGTGATGCCACGGTCCTGAAGCAGGTCGATCACCGGTATGTGCGGCCAGACACCGACATGATGGGCGCGCCCGGCACCGAGGTGTGGACGTTCACGGCGCTCAAGCCCGGCACCACCACCACCATCACCACCGACTACGCCAGCTTCGTGGGCGGCGACAACGCGCCGACGTGTACCTTCACCGGGAAAGTGACTGTGCAATAGCGTGTGCCGCACGAGCTGGGTGGACTCGTGCGATGTCGAGACCGACACCAGCGCGGAAAAATTCGACTTGGACGTCGCGCTGATGTCGGTCTCGGCGAATGCCGCTCACGCGGGGTGTTGGGTCGTGGTCGGTGGCGTTGTCACTGGCGGGGTCGTGGGTTTGGTTGTCACCGGCGGGCTCGAGGGTTTGGTCGTCACCGGTGGTGTTGTCACTGGCGGGGTCGAAGGTTTGGTTGTCACCGGCGGGCTCGAGGGCTTGGTCGTTACCGGAGTAGTTGCGTTAGGGATGCAGCGTTCCGGATTGTGGCCGCAGTGATATCCCGGGGGACATTCGACGCAGACATAGGTGGGCGACGGCGGTATCCCCCCACCGGGCAGGTCGTCACAGATACCGTCGCCGTTCAAGTCCACGCACGGGAGTTTCTTCTGCCCCGACGGTACGAGCCAGTCTTTACCGACATACTGCACCCAGATCGGCTCGGTCACGCTGGTGCCGAAGATGGCGCTGGTCTTGGTGCTTTTCGTGGTGTGGGGCGTGCCCTTGTACACCGAATATCTGATCCATGGCCCGGTATTGCCTGCCACCGCCGGATCGGATTCCTTATCCAGATAATCCGGTGCCGCAATTGCGATGTGCCCGTATTCGGTGCGGCCCGGGATGCTATGCGATGACGCGACGACAAACTGACCTTGATTTGCCAGGTCCGTGACCTCGGATCCGGGATTGATACCTACGCCGACGAGCTTCCAACCGCTTCTGTCTGGATTCTTGACCGCTTGTGCGAGGAACTCATTCATCTTGTCGGCATTACGCAGCTTTTCGTCGTAGACGCCGTCGTAGGCGCGATCTCTGAAATATGGAATATCCAGGATCGCTCCGAGAGCGCCGAGATACCAATTGCAGGCTCGCAGCGAATAGGGAGCCCACGGCTTGTCGGAGGCGGCCGAAAGAGCGTTCACGAACCCTTGCCGCATCAACTTGTTGGCGAGGTCGATGGCGTCCTGATAAGGGATTTTCCGGTTTTGCTCCCATGACACCACGACATAACATGCCGCCGGTGGGTGGGCGCTGTGCATATCGTCCTCGCATTGCTGGGCAGCATCCAGCAATCGACCCGCGTGCTTTCTATCCGCGGCCGGGCCCCGTTCCGCGTCCGGTCCGCCTTTTGTGGGCTCGCACGCGGCACCATTTCCGCAATTACTGGGCTGGCGGCTACAGGCAACCGGTATCACCGCGCCGAACGCCATCAATGTCACGCCCACGAGCACCACAAACCAGCGCAGCTTCCCGCCATGGCTCCGTAAAAAAGCGGCAAAACCGTTTCGGGCGACGCCGGTCAACCGCGGGCGCAAACTCTTCATGTAAATCCCCCTGGCGCCGATCCGCGCGTCGGCATATCGCAACACTGCACCGCACAACCCGGCACCTGCTAGGGGCTTTGGGCCTCATCGGCCGATTACCTAAGAAATCGTGGCCGTCAAATCAGGTAATCGTGCAGGCACGGCTTTCGGTCCGGCGTGCTCGCGCTAGGCTACACAGCAACGTCAGCGCGCGACGCGCCGTCGAAAGGTCCAGGGTGATGAGCACTGTCGTAGATTTCCACTTTGACCCCATGTGCCCGTTCGCCTACCAGACCTCGATCTGGATCCGTGACGTCCGGGCGCAGTTGGGCATCGCCGTCAATTGGCGGTTCTTCAGCCTCGAGGAGATCAACCGGGTAGCCGGCAAGCAGCACCCCTGGGAACGTGACTGGTCGTACGGCTGGTCTCTGATGCGCATCGGCGCGTTGCTGCGCCGCAGCGACATGTCGTTGCTCGACCGGTGGTATGCGGCGATCGGAAATGAACTGCACGGTCTCGGCGGCAAACCGCACGATCCCGCGGTGGCCGGCCGGCTGCTGGGCGAGATCGGTGTGGACGCGTCGATTCTCGATGCGGCCCTTGCGGATCCGAGCACCCACGACGATGTCCGCGCGGAGCATCAGCGGGTTGTCGATGCCGGCGGATACGGTGTGCCGACGCTGTTCATCGAGGGGCAATGCCTGTTCGGGCCGGTGCTGGTGGACCCGCCGACCGGGCCGGACGCGCTCAAGCTGTGGAACGTGGTCACCGGAATGGCCGAATTGCCGCATGTCTACGAGCTGCAGCGGCCGAAGTCAGCGGCCGATGCCGACCTCATCGCCCAAAGTCTGCGGCCATACCTAGACGGCCGTGATTGGGTCAGCATCAACCGCGGCGAAGTGGTCGACATCGACAGGCTGGCCGGGCGCTAAAGCTAAAGGTCAGACCATGGCGGTCGGTGCGACCTTGACGCCAATTGCTAAGGCGCCGGCCAGTTCTCGGCTGACGTCGTAGTCGAAGACCACGTGGCCGCTGAGCACGTCGACATCGCGTTTGGCCCGTTGTAGCGGACTGCTGAGAAAGTGTGCGCTGGCGCCGGACGCCCCGAGCAGGCCGGCGATCACCGCGCGTGATTCCCGCACGTTGTGCAGCGTGTAGAACGCCGCGGTCCAGGCGGTGGAGGCGCAGCCGTGTGCCATTCGGCGTACCGGGTCGAAGATCGCCGCGAATTGGGCCTGCTGACCGCCATACCGCGTGGGCCTCAACAGGTCGAAGAATCCTGACTCGATCAGTTCAGCGACCGTGGCGGCGGGTAACCGGCGAAGCTCCTCGGCCTGCTGCGCACGCTGGCCCAGCCGATCCACGAATGCTTGCGTGACACCGGCGGTCATCTGCCGACCATACTGTCTGGTGCGGGTCGCGGTGTCCGGTACGACCGGCGCCGCTACCCGGTCGGCCGGCTGCCGATTTCCAGACCCGTCAGCTCGGAGGTGCCGTCGAACACCACCCGGCCGAACTTGCGCACGACGCAATGAAGCCGGCCGGCAAGGAACTCGAAGTCGGTGTCGACGTTGCGCCGCTGCGCGGGCAGTGGCACCGGCAAGACGTGCGGATCGCGGCCGGCGGCGTCACCGTCCAGCCAAATCTGGTAGAGCGGCGTGAACGCCCGGATACGCCAGTGGCCGTCGCCGACCTGTGATCGCACCAGCGCCGGCGGCGTCAGCCGGATCACCTCGTCACCGAGGCGCACCACCACTCCGGTGACGTCTTGGCGGATGGGGCCGAGCTGAAGAAGTCCGCCCGAAAACGCGACGGAGACGTCTGCGCCGTCGAAATCGTGTGCCTGGCCCCACCACCAGCGCTCGGGAAAGCCCGCGCCCCAGTTCCGTTCGGCATAGAGCCGGGCATCGTCGAACGTCCAGGTGCCGTCACTGAATTCGACTGTGCCGCTTGCCTTTCCGTCCAGGCGGTAGGGATGCCAGTATTGGTTCAGAAACGGGATCGAGGAGAAGACCCCGCCGCCCCCGAAAACCTTGGGCCATTGGAACAGATCAGTGAATCGCAGATTCAGATGGATGTCGTCGAGGTCGATCCGTAGCCCGTCAGTGGCGGCTGCGAAACTGCCGGCCGGGTCGGTACCGGCGTGGACCGTGAACGGCGAGGATTCCGCTTCGGCTTCGTCCAGCGCGGCCGACCGCACCATGCCGCCGGGATGCAGCGCGACCGCCACGGTGGCCCAGTCCCCGTCCGGGTGGCGGTTGACGCTGCACAGCCCGACCACGACGCGATCCGAGGCGCTGTCGGTGAGGCGCCAGAACCAGCCCTCCATTTCACAGCCATGAGAGGGCAGCGGATCGCCGAAGGGCAGGTCGGCGCCGGTGCTGCGATAGGCATCGACCAGTCGCTTGGCGATACCCTCGGCGGCCCAGCGCAGGTATGCGGCGGTCATCGGTGCCGGGTCGCGTAGATCTCGGCCAGAAACTGCTCGACGGCGATCGCCGCGTGCGCCGCCCGGGCCGACCCGAAGATGTCGAAAGCGTGCTGGGTAAGTGGCAGTTCGGCGTACACCACGGGTTGGATGCTGACGTCGCGAAGCGCGGTGACGAACGCCCGTGCCTGCTCGACGGGCACCAGCGAGTCGTTGCGGCCGTGCAGCACGAAGAACGGCGGAGCCTCAGCGGAAACATGGTTGACCGGTGACGCGGTGACAAACGGCTCCAGGTTGGTCGCGGGGCGTTGTTTGAGAACGGATTTCACGAGCAGCGCCGGCATCATCGGATGCATCGCGTCGTCGAAGCGGGTGAAGTCGTAGACACCGTAGAACGGCACCGCCGCCTGGACGCGGGTATCGGCGTCTTCGAATCCCGGTTGAAATTGCGGATCGTTAGGCGTCAGCGCTGCCAGCGACGACAGGTGACCGCCGGCCGAGCCACCGGTGATGGCGATGAAGTCGGGGTCGCCGTCGTACTCGCCGATGTGTGCCTTGACCCAGGCGAGGGCACGCTTGACGTCGACGATGTGATCCGGCCACGTGTTGCGCGGGCTGTGGCGGTAGTTGATCGCAACGCAGACCCAGCCCAACTCGGCGAGGTGGCTCATCAAGGGGTGGGCCTGTCCGCGTTTGTTTCCGGTCGTCCAGGCGCCGCCGGGGATCTGAAACAGCACCGGCGCCTTGCCGTAGCGATCGAGATCCGGACGTCGCCAGATATCGAGATGATTGGCCCGGCCGTATTCGCCGTAGCTGATGTCGCCGTCGTGGGCATAGTCGCGGTAGATCCGCAGCATGCGCAGCGGTCCGGGAGTCTTGGCGGTGCCACCGCCGGACGCGCGGCGCCACAGGCCGTCCGAGTCGGTGCGACGACCGGTCCCCAAGCCGCTGTCCAACGCGGCGGCAAGCGGGATATCGGCTCGATGGCCGGAGCGACTGAAGTTGAGCAGGCCGAATGCCGAGATGGCAGCAACCAGCCAGGAGAGCGCCCGCACCGGCCGGGTCAGGCGCCGGGCGGTCAACGCCAGTCCGCCTACCTGGCTGGCCAGTGTCGGCAACGGAAACTCGGTGACGACCAGACCGAAAATCCATGACCACAGCGACGGGAAACCGTTGCGCGCCAGGGGTTTATATGCGTTGAGCGTGGCGGCGGCGGTCACCGCCGTCACTGCCAGAGCGCCGATCTGCCGGAGGATGTGGATGAACTGAGCTCTGCCCATGTGGGCCACCTTACTTAGCACGCCTTCCCGGCTGACCGATCAGGGTGCCGGAGCTTCGTCGCCGCTGCGTGACGTGGTCGAGAATCGGTGCGGCACTTGGTGTCACGCGTCAATAGCGCCGCAGCGTACCATCGGCTCCAGCCGAGCACCTGTAAGGGCAAGACATGGGCGATACCCACAGCGACCCGATCGACATCGAAAAATGGGACCGCGGCCTGACCGAGCACGTCATCACGCTGACCCGGCCGATCGTCAAGCGGTATTTCCGTTCCGAGGTGCGTGGTCTGGACAATATCCCGTCCGGCGCATGCCTGGTGGTCTCGAACCATTCCGGCGGCCTGGTTTCGGTGGACCTGTCGGTGTTCGCCGTGGGGTATTACGACAAGTACGGCTACGATCGCCCGCTGTACGCGCTGGGCTTCGACACACTGTTCGCCGGGCCGGCCGGTGAGTTCTTCAAGCGCACCGGAGTGATCCGCGCAACGCGCGACAACGCCGCCAAGGCGTTGGCCGCCGGTGCGGTCGTGCTGGTATTCCCGGGCGGTGACTTCGACGTCTACCGGCCGACCCTGCGGGAGAACGTCATCGACTTCGGTGGCCGAACCGGCTATGTGACCACCGCCGTGGAAGCCAAGGTGCCGATTGTGCCCGCGGTCTCCATCGGCGGCCAGGAAGGCCAGTTCTTCCTGACCCGCGGCAGACGGCTGGCACGCGCTCTTGGGCTCACCAAATTGGAGCGCAAGCTGTTCCGGACCAACATCCTGCCGGTGACCGTCGGCTTCCCGTTCGGGCTCAGCATCGTCGCGCCGGTCAACATGCCGCTGCCCACCAAGATCGTCGTCGAGGTGCTGCCGCCCGTGCGCGTCGCCGAGGAATTCGGCGACGCTCCTGACGTCAAGGACGTCGACGCGCACGTGCGCCGGGTGATGCAGAACGGCCTCGACAAGCTGGCTGCCCAGCGGCGCTTCCCGATCCTCGGCTGACACCGGCGATCACCGCGCGGGCCATGACGCCACCGCGACGCCCGGCGGTCTCACCGTCTTGGCCGTAACCTCGCCGGGTCCACCATCCCGGACTGCGCCAGCGCGTCGTCGATGAACCGCTGTACCGGCCGGGAGCGGAAGAAACCGGTGTGACCGCCTTGGTACCAATGGATCTCCGGCTTGCCCCAGTGCTCCCAGAGGCGGCTGACCTGATCCCGGGGGTGCACCAACCGGTCGGCAACGCCGGCATAGATGAAGCGGCCCTGTATGGGAACACGGGGAGTCAGGGCCAGCGGCGAGATCATCCGGCCGATAGGCCGGGCCGACCTCATCGTCTGACGGAGGCGGCGGTGGCCGCTGAGGGCGGCGTGGCGGCCGACCAGCTCCACCAGATCCACGGCCGGGACACCCAGGATCGCGCACCCGAGCCCGTCGTCGAGGCTGGCGACCAACGAACTGATGAGACCGCCCAGGGATATGCCGTTGAGCCCGATCATCGCGTCGGGCTGCTGGGCGCGGATCCAGGACAGCAGGCGCCGGATGTCCCACACCGCCTGAGCGGCACCGTGGGCCGCGTCGAGCACATTCTCGCTGGGAAACGCGGCGCCGTAAGGCCGCCCGCGTGCCCGCGGCCCGTGCAGGGGCAGGACCGGAAGCACGACGTTGAGGTCGAGGTTGCGGTACAGATACCAGGCGTGAAACAGCATCAGGTCGAGCCCGGCCCGCCCCATCTCCGCACCGTGCACACACACCAGCCACGGCCGCGGCCGGCGGTGCCGCAACATCAGCGCGTACTCGCGATGGTTACCGGTGTAGCTCAGCCATCGCTCGCGGCCCGGTTCGCCCGGGTGGGGCTCGTAGCCGCTGTCGAAGGAGAGACGCTGGTAGCTGCGCCCCATGCTGTCCACCCGCTTGACCGCCACCTCGGTCAGCGGCGGGGGTGCCGCGAAGAATCCCTCGGGATCGGTCAGCCAGCCGTTGGTCTGGTAAACGTCAAGTGCGGCAAGCACTTCGCGATCTATCCGCTCCAGTGAGGAGGCGCTGGGCGCCGACCTCAGCATGCCGAAGCCGGTCAGCAGGATTTCGTCGCGAAACGCTTGCGCGGCAAGCGCGATGGTGGGCCGAGCCACCGGCAACTCGTCGGGCTGACGGTCCAGATAGGCGCCCCAGGACCGGGCGTAGAAGCCGCCGGTGCGGGTGAATGGACCCAGCACCTGCAGCAGCGGATTGGCGCTGCCGTGGCGCCGGTCTGTCTGGTCGATGTCCGGCATCTCGTTGTCACCCTGTTCGACGCGGTCTGGCTTTCGATCAGCCTTCGATCAGCCTTCGATCAGCTTAAGCCCAACGGGTATTTCGGATGCGCTCGCGCGCTAGGTCGGCTCTAGGTCGCCTCGGCCTTGCGAGGCAGCTCCACGACCACAGGGGGGTCGTTCTCGGTCATCCCGATTTTCGACGCGCCCCCGGGCGAACCGAGTTCGCCAAAGAAGTCGGCGTTGATCTGCTGGTACTCGCTCCACTCGCCGGGTAGATCGTCTTCGTAGTAGATCGACTCAACCGGACACACCGGTTCGCAAGCGCCGCAGTCGACACACTCGTCGGGGTGGATGTAAAGCATCCGGGCGCCCTCGTAGATGCAATCGACGGGGCATTCCTCGATGCAGGCCTTGTCCTTGATATCGACGCAGGGTTCGGCAATCACGTATGCCACAATCATTCTCCTTCCTGATAGCCCGCGATGCGAAGCAATTCCGGCACGCTCGCCACCTTGACCCGCGGCCGTTGTTGGGCGGCACCGGCTTCCCGCTCGACGCGGTCGATCGCCTGCCAGTGCGCAGCGCTGACCAGCTGGGGTTGCCTGGGCGCCAGCCACCGGGCGAGCTGGTCGGCACGGTCCTCGCCGGGGGTGCCGCTGCCGGACTGGGCGGCCAGGTCCGCGAGCAGGGTGTCGACGGTGTCCTGGGCGTCCTTCTTGTTGGTACCGATCACTCCGCTCGGTCCGCGCTTGATCCAGCCGACGACGTATTCGTTGCGGCTGCCCGTTATCCGGCCGTCGGTGTGGGGGATGGTGGCGCTGTTGCCGTCGAAAGGCAGCCCGGGCGTCGGGACACCGCGATAGCCCACAGATCGCACCACCAACTGCGTCGGCAGTTCTTCGCGGGCGCCGGTGTCCTTGGCCATCATTCGCCCGCTGGCGTCACTGACCAGCTCGTTGCTGCCGAGGACGATGCTTTGCGCCTTGTCGTTCCCTTTGATTTCGATGGGAGACGTCAAGAACCGCAACACGATCCGGCGGTTTCCGGAGCGGGGTGCGCGGGCGGCGTAGTCGCGAAGCACCTTGATGTTCTGTTTGGCTGCTTTGCCGGCAGACGCCAGGTCGTCGTCGCTGATGCCCTCCAGCTGGGTGGGATCGACGACAACGTCGACGCCCTCGAGTTCGCCGAGCTCGCGCAATTCCAGGGTGGTGAACGCGCTCTGCAGAGGGCCGCGCCGTCCGATGATCACCACTTCCTCGATATGGCAGGCGCGCAACGCCGTCAATGCGTGGTCGGCGATGTCGGTGACCGCAAGTACGTCGGGATCGGTCACCAGGATGCGGGCGACGTCGACCGCGACGTTGCCGTTGCCCACTACGACGGCGCGGCGGCCCGATAGATCGGGGGACATCTGCTCGAAGTGTGGGTGTGCGTTGTACCAGCCGACAAAATCGACCGCGGCGACGCTGCCCGGTAGCTGTTCGCCGGGAATGCCCAGGGGCCGGTCGGATTGGGCGCCGACGGCGTAGATCACCGCGTCGTAGCGCTCGGCGAGTTCTGCGGCCTGGACATGCTGGCCGACCGTGACGTTGCCGAAAAACCGGAATCGGGGGTCTTCTGCGGTCTTCTCGAACTGCTGGCTGACCGACTTGATCTTGGGGTGATCGGGTGCCACGCCGGAGCGCACCAAACCCCATGGCGTGGGCAGCATTTCCAGCATGTCGACCGCGACCTCGAGCTGCTCGCCGGCGTCGGCGGCTTTCAGCAGCGACGCCGCGGCGAAGAATCCCGAGGGACCGGAACCCACAATCGCTACGTGATATGGACGGGTCATGGATCTCATGGTTGTCGTCCCCGCCGGTCCGGGGTAGAGGTGTCGATGTTGTGTTGTCACAAACAATGGTTGTGCCGCCGTTTTCGTGGTTTCATCAACCATGCCGCTCAGTTCCCGTATGCCCGAACTCGCCTCGCTCGAGACCTTTCTGGCGATCGCGCAGACCGGCAGCCTCGGCGGTGCCGCCCGCGAACTCGGCTTGACCCAACAAGCCGTGTCAAAGCGGCTCGCGGCGATGGAAGCCCAGGTCGGCGTGACGCTGGCCGCCCGAACCACCCGCGGCTCACAACTCACCCCGGCAGGAGTGGTTGTCGCCGAGTGGGCTGCGCGCTTACTCGACGTCGCGAGCGAGGTCGATGCCGGTCTGGGTGCCCTGCGCAAGGAGGGACGGGAGCGGATTAAAGTGGTGGCCAGCCAGACGATCGCCGAACAGCTAATGCCGCACTGGCTGCTGTCGTTACAGGACGCGGCCAGGCGGCGCGGCGACAGCGCCCCCCAGGTGATCTTGACGGCTACCAACAGCGAGCACGCGATCGCCGCGGTTCGCGGTGGCGCCGCCGATCTCGGATTCGTCGAAAACCCCGGGCCGCCAAAAGGGTTGGGCAGCTGTGTGGTGGGCCATGACGAGCTGGTGATCGTTGTGCCGCCGGGTCACAAGTGGACTCGGCGAGCACACCCGGTGAGCGCCGGTGAACTTGCGCAAACACCGTTGGTTACTCGCGAACCCCGTTCGGGCATCCGCGATTCGCTGACGGTGGCGCTGCGTCAGGTGCTGGGCGACGAGGTGCGGCAGGCGCCGCCGGTGCTCGAATTGTCGTCCGCCGCGGCCATGCGGGCCGCGGTGCTGGCCGGCGCCGGGCCGGCGGCCATGAGCCGGCTGGCGGTTGCCGACGACCTCGCGGTCGGCCGACTGAGCGCCGTTCCGGTGCCCGAATTGGACCTGCGGCGCCAGTTTCGGGCCATCTGGGTTGGCGGGCGCACCCCGCCTGCTGGGGCCATCCGGGAGCTGCTCAGCCATATCCGCTCCGAACGGGGCTAGGCGGCGGCATGGTGGGCCAGCGCCTGGTCGTAGCGGTCGAGCAGCGTCTCGGCCACCAGCCGGTGCGTGCCCAGCGGTTGGGCCATCGGAATACCGTTGTCGCGCGCGTAGTTCCACACCTTGTCGGTGATGAGACCCGGCGCCAGGAACCACGGTGCGATGACGAGGCGGCGGGCGCCGCGGCACCGCAACCGCGCGACCGCGTCGGCCACCGACGGTTGCGGCCGGGTGGCAAAGGCGATGGTGGCCCCGGCCCAGCGGGTACCGGCGGCCAGCGCGGCGGCCACCCGGGCGGTGCGTGCATTCGCTGCGGCGTTCGATGAGCCGATCGCGACCACTACCACACCCAGGTCCCGGTCGAGCGGCGAAACGTCCAGTTCTGCCAGGCGTTCGCGCAATACCGATACCAGGCGATCGTCTTCACCGAGCACCTCGGCCTGGCGGACGCCGTGCGCGCCGGCACGCGCTATCTGGGTGGGGATATCGCGGCGCGCGTGGTAGGCGCTGGCCAGCAGCAGGGGAGTGACGACGGCCGGGCGGCCGTTGGGTAAATCGGTGAGCACGTCGAGGAAGCTGGGCTCGGCCAGTTCCAGGAAGGCCGGCCGCACGTCGAGTCCTGGCCGGATGCCGGTGAGCTCGGCTGCGACGGCTCGGGCGTTGGCCGCCGATCGCGGATCTTTGCTGCCGTGCGCGATGAGGATCAATGTGCTCATGAGGCGTGCAACCCGCATTCGGTCTTGGCCAGCCCCTGCCAGCGCCCACTGCGCGGGTCGGCGCCGGCGGCCGGTTTGGTTGTGCACGGGGCGCAGCCGATCGACGGGTAGCCCTCGTCGACGAGCGGGTTGACCAGCACGTTGTTCTGCTGGATGTAGGTCTCCACGTCCTCGTCGGTCCAGGTGGCCAGCGGGTTGACCTTCACCAGTCCGAACGCCTCGTCGAAGCTGATCAGCGGGGCGCTGGCGCGGGTGGGCGCCTCTACCCGGCGGATGCCGCTGACCCAGGCCGAATACCCTCGCAGCGCCTTGGTCAGCGGGACGACCTTGCGCAGCCGGCAGCACTCGGTGGGGTTGCGGGCGAACAGGTCCTTGCCGAGCAGCTCGTCCTGTTCGGCCACCGTGTGTTCGGGGGTGACGTTGAGAACCCGGATGTCATAGACGGATTCGACCGCATCCCGGGTGCCGAGGGTTTCGGCGAAGTGATAGCCGGTGTCGAGGAAGATCACCGGCACGCCCGGGCGCACTTTGGAGGCCAGGTCGACCAACACGGCTTCTTGCATGTTGGAGGCGACCACGTAGTTGCAGGTGGCCCAGCCTCGCGGGCCGTTGACACCGCCGAAGTGGGCGTCGGTCCAACGCAACAGGTCGGTGGCGCTGGCACCGTCCAGCTCGTCGGCGCCACGGGCAGCCAATTCACGTAGCTGCGCCTCGGTATAACTCATCTCGTCGTCCTCCGCTCGTTTCGGGTGGACTTATCGCAGGTCGTCCTCCTCGGCCCGCAGCGCCCAGGTTGCAAACCGTTCGCCGTCGTGGCGTTGCGTGACGAAGTTGCAGACCACCCGGTCGATGTAGTCGCCCAGTTCGTCGCTGGTGACCTTGTGCTGGCGCAGTTTCCGGCCGAATCCACTGTCTTCGCCGAGGCCGCCGCCGAGATGGACCTGGAACCCCTCGACCGGTTTGCCGTCCCCGTCGTCGACCATTTGGCCCTTGAAACCGATGTCAGCGACCTGAATTCGGGCGCACGAGTTCGGGCAACCGTTGATGTTGATGGTGATCGGCACGTCCAGATTCGTGTTGATGTCGTCCAGGCGCTTTTCCAGCTCCGGCACCAAAGACTGTGCCCTGACTCGGGTTTCGGCGAACGACAGCTTGCAGAACTCGATACCGGTGCAGGCCATCATGTTCTTGCGCCACGCCGACGGACGCGACGGCAGACCGATGGCATCCAGACCGGCCACCAGTTCGTCGACCTTGTCGTCGGCGACGTCGAGGATGACCAGTTTCTGGTAAGGGGTGAACCGGGCGCGTTCCGAACCGACCTTTTCCATGAGGTCGGCCACCTTGCACAGGATGGTTCCCGATACCCGGCCGGCGATGGGGGCGACCCCAACGGCGTTGAGCCCGTTCTTGAGCCGCTGCACCCCGACGTGGTCGATCGGGTGCTTGACCGGCTCCGGGGCCGGGCCGTCGATCAACCGTCGCTGCAGATACTCGGTTTCCAGGACCTCGCGGAATTTGGCCACACCCCAGTCCTTAACCAGGAATTTCAACCGGGCCTTGGCGCGCAGCCGCCGGTAGCCGTAGTCACGGAACAGCTTGGTGACCGCTTCCCAGACGTCGGGAACCTCGTCGAGCGGAACCCACACGCCGACTCGTTGGGCCAGCATCGGGTTGGTTGACAGGCCGCCGCCGACCCACAGGTCCATCCCGGGGCCGTGCTCAGGATGGTTGACGCCGATGAAGGCGACGTCGTGGGTTTCGTGGGAGACGTCCTGCAGGCCCGAGATCGCGCTCTTGTACTTACGCGGCAAATTAGCGTAGTCGGGATTATTCATGAAGCGCCGCAGGATTTCGTCGATCGCTGGTGAGGGGTCGAGGATTTCGTCGACCGAGTCGCCGGCTAGCGGTGAACCGTGGATGGCGCGTGGGCAGTCGCCGCAGGCCTCGGTGGTGGTCAGACCGACCGACGCCAGCCGGTCCCAGATCTCGGGGACGTCTTCGATTCGGATCCAATGGAATTGGACGTTCTCCCGGTCGCCGATGTCGGCGGTGTCACGGGCGAAGTCGGTCGAGATTTGGCCCAGGGCGCGCACGGTGGCGGCCGACATCGGCTTGCCATCGGAGCGCACCCGCATCATGAAGTATTTGGCCTCGATGGTGTCGGTGTTTTCCTCACCGGTCCAGGTGCCGTCGTAACCCTGTTCACGTTGGGTGTAGAGGCCCATCCAACGGAAGCGGCCACGCAGGTCGGACTTTTCGATGCTGTCGAAACCTTGCTTGGCATAGACGTTCAGGATTCGGTCGCGGACATTGAGCGGCGCGTCCTCTTGCTTGAACTGTTCCGCGTCGTTGAGCGGCTCATGCTGTCCCAGTGCCCACTGGCCTTCGTTACGAGTCTTGGCGGGACGGGCTGCTGTGGTCATGTGGCATACTCCTTCGCGAACATTGGCGACCCGGATCGCCGTTGCGCGCAGCGCTTTGGCGGTTGTCCCTTCCGGCGGGAGTCGACTGTGGGCGGCCATCGGGCCGGCCTGCGACATCAACGATGATGTTGGTCAGCGGGAGGTATCCGAAGGTACTTCACCGGACCCACGGGTCATGACATCGATGCTGCGCTGCTGGCCGTGGCGCCGGTAGGGACCTTCATGTTGTGAGGTCACATCGTTTGGTTGTGAGCGCTGCGGACCGCAGCCGGGATGTGCGGCTCGATCATGTTTTCTGCTAGCACGATTCGCGCCCTGTCATCGGAAACGTAAGCAAGGCAAGGTGTTGCGATCGGGATTCGGCGGCGCCAGTCGTAAGGTATTCCCCAGCAGATTGGCAGCGACCTGCCGGCGATATCCGCTATCACTGAACCGCGCCCGGGACATTCGGTTCGGCAATGGGTGCCTTAAGGGACGGGACGTCGATGGCGTCGAATGAGTCGAGCGAACTGCCGCTCTGGATCCCGGTCGGTTCACCGAACGGACCTGACTGGCCCGCCATCACCGCACGCAACGCTCGATCCGTCCAAACCGTGGTGGGCTGGATCTTCTGGGATCCGGGCGCTGTCGCACGGTATGAAGCACTCGGATTGCCGGATTATCTGGCCGCCGGCCTGGGCTACCAAGCCGCCGGATACCTGGCGGCACGCGCCGCGCCGCTCGCGCCCGTGGGGCCCGAGGCGGTGATTGCCGCTTTCGGCTCGATCTCGCCGCTGGCGCTGCGTGTCCTATTCCCGGCGGTCGCGCAGTCCGGTCGGTCGTTCCTGGATTTCTGGCGAGCTCGTGACGAGGCATTGTGGAAGGGCTTCGCAGCTACGCCCCGGATATCGTGGCGCCCCTGGAAGCGCTGGGTCCCCGGCTTTGCCCCGTGGTGGAAGCCTTGCCCCGGATGGGGCGGGCGTTCTTTGCGGCCCACCTGGATATGCCTCGTCCGGATGACCCCCTGCTGTCGGGTTGGCATGCGGTCAACTGCCTGCGGGAGTGGCGAGGTGACACTCACTGGGCGGTCCTCACGGCTGCTGGTCTGACCCATGCCGAGGCGTCGATTCTGCACAACGCGTGGCTAGGCTACGAAAAGACTGGCTGGGGTTGTCGCGCGGCACGTCGGCCGACGACCTCTCGGCGGGTTGGGAACGTTTGCGTGCCAAGGGATTGGCGGCCGGAGACACGGCTCTGCAGCCGGGCCTCGATCTCCGCGAAGCCGTGGAACGCAGAACTGACGAGCTGACCACCCAGCCGTGGCAGATGTTCGGAGAAGCCGCCGCGATTCTGTTCGCCGAGCAGTTCGAGCCGCCCTGCGAACTGCTGCTGAAGCGAGTGGACGAGACCGCGGGCCCGAACTATCAGCCTGCCTCGCGGCAGCGTCGATATTGGAGTTCGTGAGCGACGGGTCACTTGCCCCGGGCACTGCTCGTAGACTCCGGCGGTATGGCCGATGTGTCGTTGGACATGCAGGAGCGCCTGGAACTTTGCGACCTTTTCGACGAACTGGGACCCGCCGTTCCCACCTTGCTCCAGGGCTGGACCGCTTACGATTTGGCCGCCCACATTGTGTTGCGCGAGCGCGATCTGGCGGCTGGCGTGTGCATTGTGCTGCCTGGTCCGTTCCAGCGGTTCGCCGAGCGGCGCCGGGCCGGATTGGCTGAGTCCAAAGACTTCTCGTGGCTCGTTGCGCGTCCGGCCCGCCCGCCGGGTTCTTCCGCCTCACGTGGGTCCGTGAGCTGGCGAACCTCAACGAGTTCTTCGTTCATCACGAGGACGTCCGTAGAGCCAATGGCCGCGAACCCCGGAGCTTCACTCCGGAAATGGATGCCGCCTTGTGGCGGAATGTCCGCCGCGGCGCGCGGTATCTGAGTCGGCGGCTGCGCGGTTGCGGACTGGAGGTCGAGTGGGCCGGCGCCGGCGAAGTGGTTCGGGTGCGCTCGGGCGGTCCTGCCGCACGGCTCAGCGGCCCGCCGGGCGAGCTGCTGTTGTATGTGTTCGGGCGCCGATCGGCGGCACACGTCGAAGTTTGCGGACCGCCGGAGGCCGTTGCGGCGTTGCAGCGCGTGCACTTCGGTATGTGAGTCGGATACCGTGGCACTTGCGGTTTGGCGCTCCTGGCGCCAAAATAGCGCCATGCCCAGTGTGCAGATCAAGGACGTTCCGGAGGACACTCACCGAGTTCTGCGGGAGCGAGCCGCACGGGCACATCAATCCCTACAGGAATACCTCCGAAGTCGGCTCATCGCCGACGCGAATCAACCCACGCTGGATGAGGTGTTCGACCGCATCACCACACGTCGCGGCGGCCGCGTGTCTTTCAGAGCCGCCGTCGATGACGTTCGGGCTGATCGTGATCGTCGTTGATGCGAGCGTACTGGCCGTAGCGCTGGGCGACGACGGGTCGGACGGCCGGCTCGCGCGGGAACGTTTGGCGCACGAGACGTTGGTTGCTCCGGAACTCATCGACCTCGAGGTGGTCTCGGTGTGGCGCCGCCACGTCGCGGCAAAACGGATGCCGGCTCGAAGGGCCGCGAGCGCGGTGGCGGACCTGACGGATCTGCCGCTGCGTCGGTCCTCACATCAGCCATTGCTCCACCGGGTATGGGAACTGCGGCATGTCCTGACGACCTACGATGCCGCCTACGTTGCGCTTGCCGAGGCTCTCGACGTCGTACTGGTCACCGCGGATGCACGCCTTTCCGGGGCTTCGGGCACCCGTTGCGAGATCGATGTTGTCGGCGAAATCGGCGACTGCTGACAGCCCGTCGCGGGGTCTGCTTGAGACCAGACCCGCCACGACAATGGACGATGGCGGGACGGCGTTGACCTGGTTGCCGCGCTCACCGGAGTCCTCGTTGCGGCAGTCACGTTGGTAACATCGGTTTTTCGCCGAGCGGGTACGTGATTTGCCCGGCTCACTCGGAAATTCATGGTGACCACGGATGCGGCTGGTCAACGATGTCCTCCTCCGCAGCCTTGGAGCCTGGCTCTGTTTTCGGCACGCCGATACCGCACCTTCGCTTAAACCGCTTGTGATGGAAGGTGTTCGGGGGATATCGCACGTGCTCACCGAATCGGCTGTCCTGCCGCCTTATCGAGTGTGCAGTGACGGCTTTGACTGTGCATGTAGGGCGGGAACCGGCATGATCGGCCGCCCTGACGGCACAGTCGACGCCGTCAGCGCGCACTCGGCGCCGTCAGCGCACACTGGGCGCCACGCCCCAAAACGCACCCAACCGCACCAGCCCGATTTCCATCTCCCTATACCGGGGCGCAGCGGCACGACCGCCTGCTAGCGACAAACCCAGGCGCGCAACGGAATTATCGCTAATAGGCGGGCACAACGAACACCCGACCCCGAGTGGCTCGTGTGACTGTTGTGACCAGGCCGGCCGGCCCCAACAGCCAACGGCACATACATCAGCGCCACCCTGATCGACCAGTACCACAACCGAATTCAAAGATTGTCTGGCCTCGGCGAGCTCCGCATGGACCACGAGCCGGTTTTTCGTCGTGTCCTCATAGAAGGCCTGCCAGTCCTGGATACGACCGATCCGGTCATAGACCGAACGGGCCTGGCTCAATGTAAGGGCCACGCGTCGTCCTCCCTGCTCGTCCGCAACCAGTCACTTTGGGGTTGCGCCGGAATAGTAATGAGTGCGCCAGGCCGATACCGAATCAGGTTGTCAATGTCAGGCGGCAACCGGTGGCACAACGCCTGCTACCGCGCCCTCGGTGCCCGCGGCACCCCATCCGACCACGAGGCTGGCCCGAGCGGGTTGGCCGGGCGCATGATTCTCGGTACGAAGCGCGGGCCCCCCGGGCTTGCGGTCGATAGTTCGTGGAGGTGCAAGGTGGCAGAGCGGCGCCGGCTCGGCATCCAGGATTCCCTGTGGCTGGAGATGGACCGGCCGAACAACCTGATGGTCGTCGACACGGTGGTCTGGACGGCCGACCCGCTCGATTGGAGCCGGGTGCGCCAAGTTATCGAGGAGCGGCTCACCACCCGCTACCCCGTGTTCCGCAGCCTGGCGGTCAAGGACCGCGACGGCTCGTGGTGGTGGGAGGTCGACGACAAGTTCGACTTCGAGCAGCACGTCACGGTTGTGGACCTGAAGGATCCCGACGACCGCCGCGAACTGCAGGCGCTGGTCGCCAGCCACCGCACCGAAATGCTCGACCGCAACCGGCCACTCTGGCAAGGGATTTGGGTGAACCGCTACCGGGACGGCAGCGCCATCATCATGCGGACCCACCACGCCGTCGCCGACGGGATGCGCATGGTCGAACTGGCGATGAGTCTGTTCGACGCGTCACCCGCGGGAGGTCTGGTCCGCGGCCCCGGCGTCCTGCAGCACGCGGCGCGGCCGCACCCGCCGGGGCAGCCGATAAGAGACCGGCTGCGGACGGCAGCGGGCCGAGCGGCGGGCACCGTGCGGCGCGGCAGGTCACTTCTCGAAGAGACGCTGAGCGACCCGGCCGGACGGGCGACGGACGTGGCGGCAGGGGTCATCGGGGCCGCCGCCGAACTTCCCCGAATCCTCGGCCGCGCCAACGAGTTTGGTCGCCTGGCTGTGCAGAACCCGGTGGGGGCCGGCCACACGATCACCACTTCCACCTGGGCTACGATGTCCGGCATCGCCGAGTCCGTACGCTCCGCCATGCGCGCCGCCGTGCCCGGCAGCGGCATGCTGGTCGACGTGTTCTCTGCCGCGCCGGGTGACGTGGACACGTTGCGCAAACTGCTGATCGGCACCCGCAACGACTCGACAATCTGGACCGGTGCCGCGGGCCAGGACAAAGGGGTGGCGTGGTCGGAGCCGGTGTCGCTGGCCACGGTCAAGGCCGTGGCAAAGGCGAACCGGTGCACGGTCAACGACGTACTCGTGGCCAGTGTGGCTGGAGCGTTGCACGACTACCTGCAGGCCCACCACGCCCGTTGTTCCGCGGTGACCTTCATGATCCCGGTCAACCTCAAACCCGTCGACGTGACGCTGCCCGACCGTCTCGGCAACGAGTTCGCGCTGGTTCAACTCGAACTGCCGACCGATCAGCCCGACCCCCTGCGAGTCCTGGCCGTGGCCAAGCGGCGGATGAACCGGATCAAGCACGGCCACGAGGCGGCCGTGGCGTTTCGCCTGCAGGAGACCATCGCCGGGTTCAATCGGCAGCTCTACGAAGCATCGGTGGACTTGTTCACCAACCGCACGATCGGCACCCTCACCAACGTTCCCGGCCCGCCGATGCCGGTTTACCTGGCCGGTAGCAAGGTGGCGGGCATCGTCGGGTGGGCACCGGTATCGGGTAATCAGCCCATGAGCTTCACGATTTCCACCTACAACGGCAACGTCGTCGTGGGCATCGCCTGCGACAAGACCCTGGTGCCCGACCACGAGACAATCGTCGACGGGTTCGCCGGGGCTTTCGAGCGGTTGCTGGCGGCCAGCTCCGGGGTTGGCTGATGACGGGACGGCTGTCACTTATCATTTCATTCTTCTTCGGCGCGGTGGGCGAACGTCGCGATGATCGCCTCGCGGGGCGAGTGCCAGGTCACCCCGAGCTCGGCCAGGGTGCGCGAGTCGTCGGTCGGTATCGCCGCGGTGAGCAGTTGTACGGCTTCGAAACTGAATCCGGCTCCCAGCGGCAGTAGACCGCCGACGACATCCGCGATCCTCCCCATGGTCCGAAATGCCCTGCCGGTTAGCGGAATTCGTCTGATGTGGCGTCCGGAACCGGCCTCGAGGGCAGTGATCATCTCGTCGAAGCTCAGCATCACGCCGCCGCAGACGTAACGTTTGGGGCCGTGGCCTGGCCGCATCGCGGCGCTGTTGATCGAGACGATCGGGTCCAGCCCGCGGTCATGCGCCTGACGCAGTATCGCCTCGGTTGCGTACGCGTTGACCTGCCACATCAACTTCTCCCGCCGATTGTCCGTCCCGGCGACGCCGGCGGCGTGCAGCACGGCGTCACAGCCGTCCAGGAGCCGCGTCACCGTGTCGGAGTCGCGGACATCGCCGGCCAGCACGGTGAACGTGCCGAGCTCGGAAAGCCGTTGCAGCAGTCGGGGATTGTCCCAACCGCGCTCGGCAAGAAGTCGCACGTCATGCCCGGCGGTCAATAGGCCACGAACGATGTGCGCGCCGAGATATCCGGTGCCGCCAGTCGCTGCGATCTGCACGAATTCGTGACTCTACCGGGTCGGCGGCAGACGGCCGGCGCGATTGGAGCGCGGTCATCGTAGCCCCAGCCGGTGAGCGCTAACGGAGAATGGCACAACAGTCACACGAGTCTCTGTCGGGTCGGGTGCGCGTTGTGCCCACCTAATAGCGACAACCCCTGCGCAACTTGGCTTGTCGCTATGAGGTGGGCAAATTGTGTATCGCCTCGGCCAGAGGCTCATGAGACAGATGTGACTGCCGCTACTCAAGCCACTGTGGTGACGAAAATCAGCGGTGTTCGGCGGGCTCTGTCTGAGCTACTGGGGCGGCGCCGATGGCGACAACCCAAGCCGCGGCGGTGATTGCTGCACCTACCAGCAATTCACGAATCATCATTGATCCGCTCCTCGTGAGGATGCCCGACCCTGTGTGACGGAGCCTACGCCGCGTTTGCTGATCACACAATCGCCGTCACGCGAAAACTATTGCCGGCACCTGCATTCGATCGCACACTGGCGACTCAAGTCGCAGTTCACATAGCCTGGTGCGCCGGCGGCACCGAGTGGAGGCTCTTTCAGTTGCGGGCGGCCCCACGCCAACAGGTATTTGCCCGACCGGTCCCGGGATGCGCTTTCGGCACGACCTCCGTCTGTCCGGTTCGCACCCAGGAAGCCGAGGTGCCGCGAAAACAGCTGTAGCTGTCAGCGGCCCGTGTTGCTAGGCGCCCCGAGCCCGCAAAGCCTGCCCGTCACCCCCGCAAAGCCGACGCAAAGATCCCAGGCAGCGCGGTGGGCTTGCCATCCACCAGGAACTTGACCAATCGGCGGATGGTCGTCTCCGCGGTCTTGTTCGTGACGAAGAACACCGGCTTGGGCGATAGCGTCAACTCGCCTCCGAGGATGGCGCGCGGTGACGGCCGGAACGGGATCTCGGCGATGGCCTTCTGCACGTGCAGTAGCAGGAAAGCGTTGTGCACCACCCCGGTGCCGCTGCCGATGTCCTGCGGGGTGTGCCCGGGGAACGCACCCCAGGGTGTGTAGCCCAGCAAGAAGTTCATCGCCGACCACACGTTGACCCCGATGTCGCCGTAGCGTAGCCCGGAAATAGCGTCATCGAAGGCCGCCGCGTTCGCCTTGCGCGTCTTGGGGTCGATGATGATCGTCGCGCCTAGAGTGCCTGGCAGCACGGCGTTGGCGAAATCGACTGCATTGCGCATGAATTCGCGCGCTGTCTTTCCGGGAAGCCGCACGATTCCCAGGGCGCCCGCGAATACCTCGTCGCGCAGGATGCTGGCGCCGCTGTGCGGGTCGACATCGGAGATGAGCACGCGGCTCTTGTCGCCGCTGAGGAACTCCGTACAGCGCATCCCCTCGCACGCCTGTTCGGTCTTCTCCTGCGAGCGGGGGTAGTACGTGCGGCGGGGCTCGACCTCGCGCATGACGGCGCGAATTTCGGCGATGAGCTGGTCGGTCAGCTCCCAATCTTCCGACACGATCATGACCTGGGTCGCAATGCAGTTGTGGCCGGCGTTGTTGAGCTTGCTGGATGCGATGTGTTCGGCCTGAAACCTGACGTCGGCGTCGCTCCATTCGCCCGGGACGACGATCACCGGGCTGAGCCCGCCCAATTCGGCCGAGATCGGCTTGTCCAGTATCGGGGTGTTATTGGCCTTACGAGTCGCGGCCTCGGCATCGCTGCCCCACACGATCGCGTCGTAGGTCGCCGCCGAACCGGTCATGTGAATGGAGTCGACCTTCGGATGATGAGCCAGGTAGCCGCCGACGTCGGCGCCGCCGTAGACAAAGCGTAGCCAGCCGCGCGAGACGAAGTCATTGAAGATCTTCTCGTAGAACGGGCCGAGGTAGTCGTTGACCGGGTTCATCTTCACGACACAGACATTCCCCTGTGCGAGCAACTGGTCGAGGATGTCGAGCGTCGTAATGGTTCCCACGTTGCCGGCGCCGAGGACCAATGCGACGCCCGGGCGGTCGTAGCCGGCACCGCGGTACATGCGGGCGGCGTCCTGGCGCGTTTGCTCAGCACTGACGCCCGGCTCGATCCACACCTGCGCCTTGTAGCCGTTGAGCAGCAACCGGTCGTAGACGGTGACCGGGAAGACGTCGACGACGATCTGGCCGTCCGGCCTGATGTGCACCGCGTCGGCCTCGATCGGCGCTTGCCCGGCAAGCAAACGCTTCAGCACCAGGGCGTGCGAGTTGACGCCCTGAATGAAGGCCCACACACCGGTCAGCCAGTCTTCGGCGACCCAGCTGGAGGTGGAGGCAATACCCTTCGCCCTGTCGGCCGCGGCCACCATCTCGGGGGCGAAATTGAGGATCTTCTTCGGCAACGCCTCCAGCAGCGCCACCTTGGCTTCGAGGGACAGGGCGACCCAGCTGGCCGCATTAGCGTGCAGAACGTCAAGCGCCGTGTCGAGTGCCGTTGTATCGAGTGCTGCTTGTGTGGTCATGGGGCCGTCCTATCTTGCTGTGGCGACGATGCACGCCGCCCCGGCGGCTTTCCGCATCGCTGCCTGTAGCGTGCGCCGTTCGCCACGCGGTCGAAAGGGGTCAAAGGTCCTGACATCGAGTCTCGAACTGGATGCGGTTGTTGGGCTGACGTTGGTGCGTATGCGACGATCCACATCGGCCCCGGACTTCACGCCATCAAATCGCCCATCTTCTGCAGCATTTCGACCACGTCGCCGGGCAGCGTGGTCGGCTCTTTGCCGACGGCGTAGCAACCCAGGATGATCTCGGCCGAGCGGTCGATGATCTCGACCATGTCGGCGGCGCGGCGCAGGCTGCGGCCGGCGACCAGTAACCCGTGGTTTTGCATGAGCACCGCCCAGCCATCGCGGATGGCCTCGGCCACGGCATGGGCCAGCTCGTCGGTTCCCGGCATGATGAACGGCACCCGCGGGATGTCGCCGAAGAACGCCGCCTCGGTCGACACCGGCAGAAACGGCAGCCCGGTATTGACGAGCATGGTGGCGTGCGGCGCGTGGGCATGCACCACCGCCTGCGCGTCGGGACGGGCACGGTACACCAGGCAGTGCATCATTCGTTCGCTCGACGGCGAGGGAGCGCCGGGATCCAGTACGTGTCCGTCGAGGTCCAGGCGCACCAGGATTTCGGGCCGCAGGTCCCCCTTGAACATTTGACTCGGCGTGATCCACAGCTGGTCGGTTCCGGGGATGCGCACGCTCACGTTGCCACCGGTGGCGGTGATGAGCTCGGCGGTGTAGAGCTCGTGCACGGTCTGCAGCAGCGTGTCGCGGAGATCTCCCGCGGATCCGATTGGCGCCGGCACGGCGGTGGTTGCCGCGGCGGCCGGCCTGGCTGCGGTGGCGTCGGGGATGGCGGCCAGATCGCCCGGATCACCGGCCTCCTCGCGGGCCTCCTGGTAGAGCCGGGCCAGATCGTCCTGCATGTTCTGCAACGTCATCGCCTTGGCCGTGTCGCCGCTGAACGAGAGTCGCCCGCCCATGGCCGCTTGCATGGGATTGACGCGGCCGGTGAACATCCCGTCGAGAATCTCGGCGCGCATGCGCAATTCGACGTCGGCGGGCGCCGCGGGGTCGCCGAGATCGGCGGTGATCTCGCCGCCCTGCAGTCGCAGGAAGAACGCCAGCTCCAGGTCGGTGAGCGTGAAATGCAGGGTGACGGATCTGCCTGCGGCAAAAGCGCTTAGCGCCTCATCGTGGGTTATCAGGTCGACAAAGCCCTTCAGGATGCGCCGCATGCCGTCGCGCATCTCGAGCGGCATCTCGGCGCTCGGCGCCAATGTCGTTGCGGGGGGCGCTGGTTCGGGCTGCGCAGGGGCCGCGCCGCGGTCGAGTTGCAGGTCCGACACCGCGGGCCCGGGTTGGCGGGCCAACTGTTCGAGGACTCCGGGTTCCGGTGTCGGGCGCGGCGCGCTCCAGTCGAAGGTGCGCAAGGTTTCGGGATTGAGGACGTGCAGCGGCGCCTCGCCGACGAGCAGTCGGCGCAGGTCTGCGGCGATGATGCGCCCTTGGTGCGCCGCTACGTCGATGGTGTTGCCGCCGACGTGCGGCGTCGCGATCACATTGTCGAGGGCCAGCAGCGGGTGATCCGACCCAGGGGGCTCGACGCTGAAGACGTCGAGCGCGGCGCCGCCGAGGTGTCCGCTGCGCAACGCGTCGGCCAGGGCGGCCTCGTCTACAAGCGCCGCGCGCGCCGTGTTGATCAGGCAGGTACCCGGCCGCATGCGGGCCAATGCTGCGGCGCCGATCATTCCGCGGGACTGTTCGCTCACCGCGGCGTGCAGGCTGACGAACTCGCTGTTTTCCAGCAGCTCGTCGAGCGACGCCGGCTCGGCATCGGCCAGCACGATCTGCTCGGCATCGACATACGGGTCGAACACCAGGACGCGGGCGCCGAAGGCGCACAGGCGTCGGGTGACGGCGCGCCCCACCGCGCCGAAGCCGACGAGCCCGATTGCCTTGTGCCACAGTTCACGACCTTGCAGGCTGGTGAACGCCTGACCCATCCGACCCATGTCGCCGGCGGCGATCCCCGGCTGATGCAGGAACGCCGACGCCGTGGGCAGCCGGCGGGCCAGCATCAGCAGGAACGCGACGGTGAGGTCGGCGACGGCGTCGGCGTTGCGTCCCGGGGCGTAGAGGACCGGAATCCCGAACGCGGTGCATGCCGCGAGGTCGACGTTGACCGCGTTGCCCCGGCACGCGGCCACGACCCTCAACTCAGGCAGCTGCCGGATTGCGTCGGCGTCCACCACGTCAACTTCGGTGATGAGCACCTGCACCCCGGCCAACGCCTCGACCAGGCTCGGCCCGGTCAGCAGCCGCATCGCGGTGCGAAAGCTCGCGTATTCGGCGTCGCCGAGCGCGCGCAGCGCCGCCAGTCCGTCGTCGTCCATGTCCGCGGTGACCAGGATGCGCGGACGCAGCGCCGGTCGCGACCGCGCGGCCGTAGCGCTCATCGCCTTGAGCGCTGACGGCAGGATCAGTTGTGACGCAAGCGTTTCAGCGTCAGCTGCCGCGGCCCGCAGCTGTTGCCAGCCGCCGTAGAGCTGGTCGTAGGCGCGTGTCCGCTCGCCGTCCGGCAGCATCGTGCGGGCCTGGCCGTGGAATCGCTGGGCGCCTTCGGCCAGATCGGCGAAGACGCCGACGGCGACGCCGGCGCACAGCGCCGCGCCGAGCGCGGTGGCTTCCGGTGTGGCGCCGACTTCGATGGGCATGCCGAGGACGTCGCTGAGCACCTGCGCGAACACCGCACTGCGCGACATGCCGCCGGCGAGGCTGAACGCGGCGGCGCTGGTTTGTGTTGCCGCGACGTCACGCAACTGCTCGAGGTTGGCGCGCACCGCATACGCCATGCCGTCGACCACGGCACGCTCCAGGTGGCGCCGCCGTTGCGGATCGTGGACCGTGCTCAGGTGCGACAGTGTGATAGTGCCGGTGGGCAGCCGCAACTCCCGCGCGTTCATCACGCCGATGCCAAGGGTGGACAGAATGCCGGCCGCACCCGGCTCCGACAATCCCGCTTCGGCCAGGAAGTGGGCAACCGGATGCGCGGCGTCCGGATGCAGGATGCGCGCGAACCAGTCGAGCGCTTCACCCATCGCTCCGGCGTTGCTCTCCAATACCCAGCGGTCCGCCAGCACGTGGCAACCGGTCCACAGCCGCTCGTCGGGATCGACAACAGGTCGGCCGACGACCAGCTGGACGGGCACCGTGGTGCCGCCAATCGCCCCCACCTGTCCCGGCGCTACCGCGCCGGCGCCCAGCATGGCGCACTGAGTATCGGCGCCCGCGACCGCAACCGGAGTCCCGGCGCGCAGCCCGAACAACTCCGCCGCCGCGGGCGTGATCGTGCCCAGCCGGGTACCCGCGGGGCGCAACGGCGGCAGCAGGCGACGCGGAATGCTCAATTCGTCGGCAAGGCTATCCAACCAAGCACGTTGCGCCACATCGAATAACAGGGTAGGGGCGGCTTGCGACGGCTCGCTACCGGATTCGCCGCACAGCCGGTAGGCGATCCAATCGCTGAGCGTGAGCACCATCGTGGCGCGAGCCCACGCGTCCGGATTCGTCTTTGCCAACCAGCGCAGTCGCGCCGCGGTGGCAAGCGGACTCGGCCATTGCCCGGTGCGGGCATAGAGGGCGCTGCCGTGCTCGCTTGCGAGCTGAAAGGCCTCGCCGGCAGCGCGGGCGTCGCGGTTGGGCGTGGCCAACAAGGCGTTGCCGGCTTCGTCGAGCACCACCGTGGTGTGCCGCATGCTCGTCGCCGCCACGCCCAACACCTGATCCGGTGTTGCGCCCGCCTTGGCCAGCGCCGCGCGGGCGGCTTCGGCGAGGATTGCCCAGATCAGTTCTAAGTCGAGATCGGTTCCCAGTCCGCCGGTTTCGGGCGCCGCCGGGTGGGTCCATGGCCGGAAGACGCGGGTAAACGCGCCGCCTGCGACGTCAACGAGCAGGCAATGCCCGCCGCTGCCGCCGGCATCGAGCGCCATCAGATAGCTGGGGTTCATCATGGCCTCACGGGATTTCGGGCGTCATCTGCTCGATTCGACCACCGCGCCCTCGATCCCCAGTAGAGTCCGAAGTCCTTGCGTCGAAGGGGGCCGGCGACGCGGCTCAGCTCTTCACTATGTACTCACTTGTCATCGTGGTGCGGATGCGGTGCAAATCCAGGAATGAAGTCACGCTGCGCAGCATCTTGATGATGTTCAACACCAGTTTGAACGGGTTCCTGCCGGCTCCGTAGAAGAGGAAGTAGTTGGTGACGTGCCTGGTTGACGGCCATGCTTCCTCAACAATGCCCTCGTAGCTCGGCGCATCCGGCGTAACCGCCCTGATCACCAGGTTGCGCACATAGCGGGCTCTGGGCTGCATGGCTTCGGAGACCGGCGACTGCGTTCCGTGCCAGCGCCGAATCCATTCCGCGCGGGAAAGTCGCTTGGGCCGTTCCATCAAAGTCACCGCGACAATGCCGGGGGAACGTTGGCCGTCCGGCCAATTTCTCGGACCAGAATGGCGATTGCCGCCGTATTCGGTGTAGATCGACTCGTCAACCAGATAACCGGCAAACCGGAAGCCTGCTTTTCGGAAGACGTCATCGAACGATGCATGTTCGCTGGCATCGTCTAGCCAGATAGCAACCTCAGCGCACATCCGCTCCCCGGCATAAAACGGTGCGGGTGATCGTGTGTCCGCATCCTGGTCAACGATATACATGCTGAGCTTGAGAGCTCCGGTCTGCAGCAGTTTGGGCGCGACGGCAGTCAGCAAAGTTTGCTGGCGCTGACTTCCACGCTGGAGGTCCGAGTCCCAGAGTATGTACACCAATTTGTCCATAGCCGTTAGTTCAGCGTCACCCGCCTGTCGCCATACATCTTCTCGGTGGAATTCCCCATGATCTTTATCCGTCGTTTCCGCGATGCGAACCGCTCCAACAACGTCTGCGAGGCGCGGTAGGCGCCTCCGGGAATGAGCAGCGGATTGCTGCCCAGAGCAGCGATGGCGTCGTGGGCGACCTTGTCCACCGTCAACGGCTTGGGGGCGAAAAATCCCAGACTTGCCGGGTTGCTCGAGGTGTAGTTAGGTGTCGCGATGGCGCCCGCGCAACAGGCCATGACGTCGACCCCGTGCGGCTTCAGTTCGTACCACAATCCCTCGGCCAGAACAATGTTGAAGGCCTTGGTGGCACCGTAACTCGCCAGCCAGGGAGCGCCCTGCATGCCGGAAAGCGACGTCATCAATATGATCCCGCCCCGCTTCCGCGCGCTCATCTGCTGTCCGAAGTGATGTGCCAGCATCAGCGGACCGCGGCAATTCACGTCAATAGCCCGCAGATGACTCTCGACAGAATGCCCGAGGAAAGGACCGATCAGCATGTAGGCGGTGTCGTATACCAGTAATCCGATGTCGAGCTGGTTTGTCTCGCTGATAATCGTTTCCATCATGTCCGGGGCGGCCAGATCCATCGAAATGGTCTTCACCGATACGCCGTATTTGTCTTCGAGTTCGGTGGACCGTGACTCCAGCGGACCGGACCTGCGTGCAATCAACACCAGGTTCAAGCCTCTTTGTGCCAGCTCGGCGGCAAAAGCCGCACCCAGCCCTACCGACGCGCCGGCAATGAGCGCCCAGGGCCCATATCGTCTTTTGAAGCCATCCGATTCACTGCCCATCACCGCTCCCTCGACGGGGTTTTGGTTCTGAATCCTAGTTGCGATTGCGCATAATGGTCAAGGACGGTCTTTTTCCCGGGCGCGCCGCCTCGAAGTAAATACGCGTCATCTGCTCCTTGTTACTCCCCGAATGAATTGAAATTGTACTTGACATTTCGCATCTCCCGGCAATACGCTAACGACCGGGCTGGAGTCGAGTCTCTGTATACCACGCCGCAAATGTCGGCAACAAACCAACAATATTTCTGGGCAGGCATCATGAAGACACTCGTTACGGGAAGCACCGGGCTGGTCGGAAGCGCACTCGTCGAATGTCTCCTGGCCAAGGGCCACGAGGTTCGTGCGCTAGTGCGAAATACATCCGATCTCACTCATCTCAGGACCACTCAGGCGGAGGTCGTCATCGGCGACATTACCGACTACAAAACCTTGCCGCCGATCGTTCGCGACATCGAAACGGTTTTTCACACGGCGGCAAAAGTCACTCCGGGCTGGGGGAGATGGGAAGAGTTCGAGAAAACGACGGTGCACGGTACGGAGAATATGTTGAGAGCCAGCGCTGCGGCCGGGGTCCGACGTTTTCTTCATGTCAGTTCGTGCGCGGTATACGGCGATGCCTGCCAAGAAGGTGATATTCCGGTCGACGAATCAGCCCCGACAATAGTGCAGAAGACGCCATTGACCTATTACGACTACGCAAAGCTGCTCGCGGAGCAGGGCTGTTGGAGATGCCATCGGCAGGACGAAATCCAGGTCTCGATGATCAGGATAGGCACTGCGTATGGCCCGCGTGACAAACTTTTCTGTGATCGGGTCTACAACCAGACCTCTTTTCCCGTCATGATCTGGCCGGGCCGGGCGAATCCGCGATACTCGATTGTTTATGTATACGACATCGCTGAATTGGCTATCTTGGCGGCGACAAACGACAAGGCGGTCGGACAGGTGTACAACGTCGCCGGGCCGCAGCCGGTAAGGTTAAAGCAGTTCACCGAGGCCATGATCGAAGCGCGCGGAATACAGCGGTATTGGATTACCATGCCCTATGCCGTGGCCTGGCTGTGGTGTTGTTCAATGGAAGCCATCGCTAAGTTGCGGCGCTCCGAGGAAATGCCGTACCTGACACTGGCAACTCTGCGCAACCTGCACACCGAGAATTTTCTTGACGGCACCAAGGCCAGGAAAGAACTCGGATGGCAGCCCATCACGTCACTGCAGGAAGGCACCCGACAATATGTTCTGTGGCGGCGCGCCCAAGAAGAGAGATGAAGTAAATCGCCTGCGGCCGTACCGTGACAACCGCAGGCGTCGGTGGCCTGCCGGCTTATGACGTCGAAGGCCAGTCGGCTACGAATTCACACGCGATGCCATTGTGGTTGAGGTCGAGATCGGCGCGGTAGTGCGGGTCGCTCCGCGGGATATTGACCATACCCTGGCTGGCCACGCACTGTGACGAGTCAGACCCTGCATTAGCCAACGGAGCTGCACCGATCGCGGCTGCCGTGATAGCCGCGCCGACCAGAAGTGTCCGGATCATAGGTCGTCCTAACGTTGAATGAGTCGAACTTGATTTCTTTATAACGCGATCGCGAGCGATTTTGTTCCGCTGAAGGCAACGAGTGGGGGCGGGTTTGTTAGCAGTTCGCAACGTCCGGGTTTTCGGCCTGTGAGAGATTTCGTCGGGCCGCAAAATTGGTGTCGGCTTGTTTCACAAATATGTTGGCCTGTACCCGTAAACAAGTGTCTTAGCTTAGCGTGCGATTTCAAGTTCGACGGGGAACTGATCAACGTGCCGTTCCCTGGATTTTCAAGCGCTTGATCCCAATGCTGACGCGGCGCGCTGCGGCTCAGGGACACTGTCGGTCGCGGAGTGCGAGGCGCTGATTTAGATAAGCCACGCTTGCGCGGTCATTCCCCAGGCCCGATCCGTCACTTCGGGATCTGCGAGGCCGCTGTAGGTGGTGGCGAATCTGCGAGCAGCGCATCGTCGCGTTCTGGTCGACCGGCGTCAACCGATGATCGGAAAACGGCGCTTGGCGGCCAACTCGTCGAGCCCCGTTTGCATTACCTGCTGTACGTACGCGTCGAGCTCCGCGGCGTCGGGATGCGCGCCGAATTGCGCGGCGATGTCGATCGGCGCCAGCACTTGGATGACGATCTTGGTGGGCAACGGCATGTTGACCGGCGCCACAATGCTGAGCCCGAACGGGAAGCCGAACGTGATGGGCAGGACCTTGGAATGCAGCAGCTGGTCCAGCCGAAGGGCGCGCGCCAGCCGGGCGCCGCGCGACAGAAACAGCTGGTTCTCTTGCACGCCAATGGAAACCATCGGGACGATCGGAACTGCGGCGTCGATGGCCGTGCGGGTGTAGCCGATGCGGCCGCCGAAGTCGATGGTGTTGCGGGACCAGGTGGGCCGGTACGCGTCGTAGTCGCCACCCGGGAAGTCGATGACCACGGCTCCGGCCCGCAGCGCTTCGGCGGCGTTGGCGCGGGTGGCGCGGACATAACCCATGCGCCGCAACGAATCGGCGGTCGGGCCGACCAACATGATGTCATGGGTCAGGGTGTAGATGGGCCGGGTGTAGCCGAACCCGTTAGCCGAACCCTCCGTAATAGTCGACCGCGAACACCACCTCGTCCATCGGCAGAAAGCCGCCGGAATGATTCGACATCACCAGCACCCCTCCGGGCGGTAACAACTCGAGACCGTGCACTTCCGATCGGTTGCTGATCTGGTTGCCGCGCTGAGCGGAGCCCGGGGCTGCGGCAGTCACGTCGTTCACACGGGTCTCTGGCCCAGCCGGTACGCAAGTTGCCCACCTCTTAGCGACAAGGCAAGGAGCGCAACGAATTTGTCGCTGACAGGTGGGCATAGCGCGCACCCCGCCCGGGGTGACGCGAGTGACTGATGTGACCGAGACCGGCTGACTACTGTTGCGGCCCCAACAGCCAACGGCTCGGCATCAGCAGGCCCTTTCGCTGCGGCGCATACGGTTGCCATGGTGCGGGGCCACGACGAACGGCTCGGTAGCGGCTAGTCAGCCAAGTTGACAATGTCCGGTCCGGGCGTCTTCGCATACAGCTTGTCGATCTCGGCGGAATACTTCTCGGCGATCGGCCTGCGCTTGAGCTTCATCGTCGGGGTCAGTTCGTCCCCGCCCGGTTCCCACGGGGTGCCGACGATGACGAACCGCTTGATCTGCTCGACGCGGGAAAGCTTGGAGTTCCCCTCGCGGACGGCGGCGGCAAGCATCTCGCTGGCCTCGGGGCGTTGCGCGAAGGCGGCGGCCGAGTGGTCGGCCATGCCGAGCGCGGCGGCCTGGGCGGCGGCAGCCTCGCTCTCGAGGACAATCAGCGCTGTCACGTAAGGCCGGGCATCACCGATGGCTACCACCTGGTCGATCAACGGAGAGGTCTCCTGGATGGCCATCTCGATGTTGGTGGGGGAGAGGTTCTTCCCGGATTCGTTGACGATCAGCTCTTTCTTGCGGTCGACGATCGTGACGAAGCCCTGTTCGTCGATGGTGCCGATGTCGCCGGTATGCAACCAGCCGTCGGCGTCGATCGCTTCGGCGGTCTTCTCGGGCTGCTTTCGGTAGCCGCGCATCACAATCGGTCCACGGATGAGCAGTTCGTTGTCGTCGGCCAGCGAGATTTCGACATTGCGCAATGCCTTTCCAACCGAGCCGACCTTGTTCGCGTCGGGCCGGTTGGAGGTTGCGCCGCCCACACACTCCGACTCCCCCCACACTTCGTAGACGGGAATGCCCAGGCCCCAGAAGAATTCGATCGTCTCGACCGGGATGGCGGCGGCCCCGGTCACTCCCCAGCGCAGGTGGTCCAGGCCGAGCGCGGCGCGCACCTTGGCCAGCACCAGGCGGTCGGCGATCCGGTGGCGCAGGGCAAGTGACGGGGACACAGAGTTGCCGGCCAGCATCTGGCTGGCGGCGCGCACGCCGGTGTCGACGGCCCACAGCGCCAACCGCCGCTTGAGCCCGGTCGCCTCCGTGTCGAGCTTCGTCTCGATCCCGACCTTAATCTTGTGCCACACCCGCGGCACCCCGAGCCACACCGTGGGACGAGCATCCGGCAGGGCCTGCGCGATCGCCCTGGGGTCGGCGACGTCGGTCATCGGCACCCCCAGGACCATGTTGGCGTAGTGCCCGGTCACCCGGTCGGCGATGTGTGCATGCGGCAGGTATGAGGTGATCCGATCGTCTGGCCGCAGGTCAAGGAGGTCGACGATGGCCGCGAACTCGGCCATCACATTGGCGTGGGTAAGCTCGACCCCCTTGGGCGGGCCGGTGGTCCCCGATGTGTAGATCAGTGTTGCGACATCGTCCGGCCGTACCGACCGCCACGCCGAATCGAAATCGAAATCGGCTTTGTTTCCTAACGATTCGATATCTGCGAGGGTGTGGCAGCCGTCGATATCGGCGTCGACGACCACCAGGTGCGTGAGGTCGGCGCCGGCCGCCCTGATAGCGGGTAGGAAGTCTTTTTCGGTGAAGACGACCGCGTTCTCGGCATTGGTGAACAAGTACCGGATCTGGTCCGGCGCCGAGGTGTTGTAGATCGAGAACGGGATCGCGCCCAGGTGCATAGCGGCAGTGTCGGCCAAATGAAACTCCGGGCGGTTGCGCAGCATGAGACCGACCGTGCGCCCGTGTTGGACGCCGAGTGCGGCCAGTCCGGCGGCGATCTTCCGTACCCGATCGGCGTACTGGCGCCAGGTCAAGACCACGGCGTCGCCGGTTGTGCGGATGGCCACCGCGTCCGGCTTGAGGGCCGCGGTCTGCTGAAAGGCCTGTGGCAGCGTGGATACCAATGCTCCGCTCGGGTGCCGCACCACCGTTGGATCGCCGTCGGTCATTTCCTGTCTGCTCCTTCGATCACGAGACTCACACACGGGAGTCGCCTATCGCTTCGGTATACCCACCGGCGAATCTCCGCTTACGTCGGTTACCACGGAGTCTTTCTCGTTTCTCGCGCCGGGAGTAGGGTCGTTCGTCCTCATCGCGGGCGCCACGGTGGAGCCGCGCTGGCTAGGCGTCCTCGACGCAGACAATGAATCCGGCTCCGATCAGGGCCTCCAAGACCTCCTCGCGGTGTGCTGCACCGCGGGTCTCGAGGGTTAGCCGCACCTCGACCTCATCCAGCGCCAGTTTGCGTGCGGTACGGACGTGCACCACGTCAAGCACGCTGGCGCCGGTCGCGCTGACCACGGCGAGCAGCCTGCTGAGCCCACCGGGGCGGTCCGGGATGGTCACTTTGATCGCGAGGTAGCGGCCGGCCGCGCGCAGGCCGTGGGTGACCACGTGCGTCAACACCAGCGGGTCGATGTTGCCTCCGGACAAAACCGCACAAACGGGACCGCGCGCGTCGGGTTCGGGTGCCGATGTCATCACAGCTGCCACGGCTGCCGCCCCGGCCGGTTCGACGATGAGTTTCACCCGCTCTATGCACAGCAACAGCGCCCGCGACAGTGCCTCTTCGCTGACCGTCTGAATCGAGTTGACGAATGCCCGGACATGGGCGAAAGGAATTGCCCCGGGTAGGGCGACGGCGATGCCGTCGGCCATCGTCGACATCGACTCCAAGCGCACCGGATGCCCGGCGGCCAGCGAAGCCGGCCACGCTGCCGCATTCGCGGCCTGCACGCCGATGACCCGGGCCTGCGGCGCCAGAAAGTGTGCCGCCGTGGCAATTCCGGCCACCAGGCCGCCGCCGCCGGTGGGCACCATGATGGTGGCGACATCGGGGATCTGCTGCAGGATCTCGAGCCCGACGGTGGCCTGGCCGGCGATGACGTCGGGGTGGTCGAACGGGTGGATCAACACCGCGTCGTGCTGCTCCGCGTATTCGCACGCCGCCACCAGCGCGTCGTCGACCGTGTCGCCGACCAGGTGAACGTGCGCGCCGTAGGCCTTGGTGGCCGCCAGCTTCGGGAGCGCGACGGTGACCGGCATGAACACCGTCGACGCGATCCCGAGTTGGTTTGCGTCTGACTTCGCGATAGAGATCGGCGTGTCGATCAGACGGCATCCGACGGGTTCTCCCAGCTTTTACGGAGGATCTGATCATGTCCGAAGCAAACTCTGGTGGCGGCCGGTCTGCCCGCCGCCCGAAGCGGTTTTTGTCCCCGTCGCAGAAGTACGAGATCTGGCTGCAGCTGGTGCGTCAGGAGGTGACCATCGCCGAGGCCGCTGCCGAGCATCAGGTGGACCGTACGACGGTCTTGCGCATCCGCACGGTCGCCAAGGAGGGTGCGCTGGCGGCGCTGGCGGCCTCCAAGCCGGGCACGGCGGCCCGGCAGCGCGACTACGAGTTGGAGGCCGCCAAGGCCGAGAACGCCCGGCTGTGCGAGGCGCTCAAAGAGATGGCGGTGCGGCTGACGCTGGTCGAGGGAAAAGGGCGTTGGGGCTAG
>NZ_UPHQ01000247.1 GCF_900566055.1 Mycobacterium innocens | reverse complement strand
GCTACAAGCCCTCGTCGCCGCGTTCGCCGCCGACAAGGCCATCGTCGACGAATCCTCCACCCGCACCGCTGTTGCCGAAGTCACGGCGGACTGAACACCACACCGACACCCCGAACACCACCGACCCTGCCGGACATCCACCGGCGGGGTCGTTTCATACCCGCACATCCTCACGATCAACGCCGCCATCATCCTCATCGTGAATGCCGGTCAACAGTCGTCGACCGTCTGGCCGGTCCGGGTGCGGACGGTCAACGGAGACTGTGGCCGGACATCACTCCCAGAATGCGAGGATGAGTCCAGACGGTCTTCGAGTTCTTCTGCCCTGCATGTCTTTACGACTGGCACGCTCCGAGGTTGACAAGCTGCAGGCCTTCGCGACTCGCGGCCAGGAGGTCACGCTCCAGAGCATCCACCTGACTCGCCGCGCGGGTTTCCCAAAGTAGCGTTCGTGGCAGCTCGGCCCTCGCAAGATCGCACAGAACAACCGTCGAAGCGCAACTCAATTCAATGACGGCAAAGAATGCGCTGAACCTCACCGTGACCCCGCCGCCAGCTTGACCACCCGATTGTTGCGGGCGTCGGCGACGTACACGTTGCCCGCGCGGTCGACGGCGATCCCGGTTGTTTGGTTGAGGCCATGGAACCGCAACTCGGTCTGGGTGCTGGATCCGGCCGCCAGCTTCACCACCCGATCGCCCATGTCGGTGACGTAGACGTTGCCCGCGCCGTCCACCGCCACGCCGTCGGGGCCGATGAGGCCGGTGAACGGCAGCACCGTCTGAGCGCTGGATCCCGCCGCCAGCGTCACCACCCGACCGCGGAGTTCGTCGGCGACGTACACGGTGCCCGCGCCGTCCACCGCCACCCCGGTGGGGTATTTGAGGCCCGTGAACGGCGGCACCGACTGTGCACCGGACGAAGGCTCGATGGTGCGGAGGATCAACGTGGTGACGGCAGCAGCGATGACGGCGACGGTCAGCAGAACGGCGGGGATCAAGAGGCTTTTGCGCCGCCACCGCCGGCGGGGGGCACCGGTCTCGTTCTCCACCACGATCCTTCCGACACCAAGTTGGCAACCACGGATAACGCGACCATAAGCTCAGTCCACTCCGCCCGCAGGATGTTGGCAGAGTCCTATTTAGCACCAGTGTCGGTGATCGACGGATCGACGCACACGGTTACCACCACCGTGAACGCCGGCAAGTACCCGAACGGCGTGGCGGTGGATCCGGGGACCCACACCGTCTACGTCACCAACAGTTTGAACGACACGGTGTCGGTGATCGACGGGTCGACGCACACGGTCACCGCCACTATTCCCGTCGGCAAGTGGTCGGACGGCGTGGCGGTGGACCCGGGCACCCACACCGTCTACGTTGCCAACAACAGCGATGACACGGTGTCGTTGATCGAACGTCCATAGGGTTCAGCACCGCTCTTGCCTGGCGAAGTCAATACAGGGTTGACGTCAGATGCTTGCCGCCGCAGATCGCATCATGCGTGATTCTGGTGACGGTTTCGGGCAGGCGTCGGGAATCTGCTGGCCGGGGCCGAGTGGGCACTCGCCGGCTTGCAGCCCTCAGCTCTCCACAAGCTCGGGCAACGGCTCCGCACCCGTCAGCCAGTGGCGTCCGGCCTGCCGGGCCGCCTCCCACTTGGGGACGCTCACCGCGTCGTCCTGTCCCAGGTCCTCGGGCGTCGGGCCGATGCGCTCGGCCAGGGCGGCCAGCGCGCCCAGGTCGAAGTTGTACACCTTCGCCGCCGCCAGGCCCAGGATCTGTCGGGTCTCCGCCACGGGAATGTCCCAGAACGAGCGTTTCAGCCAATCGCGGGTGTGCGGCCAGGTCCCTTCGGGATGGGGAAAGTCGTTGCCCCACAGGATGTTTGACACGCCGATCTCGTGGCGCCGCGCCAATTCCCGGCGCTCGGTGGTGGTTGCCCCGATAAAGCAGTTCCGGTCGAAGTACGCCGAGGGCGGCATCGTCAGATCGCCCTCCATCCGCCGGCTCATCTTCTTGGCCGAGTGCTCACGCAGGTACCGCGTGTCCATCAGCCAGAGCAGGTCGCTGGCCCAAAACGCGCCGCACTCGGTGGCTCCCCAGCGCAGCCGGGGAAAGCGTTCGAAAACCCCGGACCACAAGGCGAACCACAGCGGCCGGACCCCCCACCAGCGCACCTCGGTGACATAGATGCCCAGGTGCTCGCCGTAGTCCTCCTGCGGGGCGGCGCCGACGTGGGTGTGTACCGGCATCTGCAGGTCCTGGCAGGCGGCCCAGACCTGGTCGTAGCGACGGTCGTGGTAGGGCGGGTAGCCGGCCCAGCGCGCCGGGATCATGATCCCGCCCCGCAGCCCGGACTCAGCGGCGCGGGTGATCTCGGCTACCGCCGCATCGATGTCCGCCAGTATCGGCACGACCGCCACCCCGGCCCGCCGCTCGGGGCTGTGGCTGCACAGCTCGGCCAACCAGCGGTTGTGGGCCCGCGCCCCGGCCATCGCCCGGCCCGGGTCGAGGTCGCCCGACTGTGCCAGGCCGGCGCCGAACGGGGCCCCGGCGACCCCGCTCACGGCGTCGGCGTCGGGGAAGATGACCTCGCCGACCACCCCGTCGCCGTCGAGCTCTTTGTCGCGCAAACCTACGTCCCATCCGCCGGCGATGCCGTCGCCATGCTCGGAGAACCACGCTTGCGCGAACTGCTCGTCGATCAATCCGCCGACCTGAGCCGCGGCCGCCTTCTCGACCAGGAAGGCCTCGAAGTCCTCGCGGTATTCCGGGTCGATGTACTCGCGGTACCGCTCGGTCGGCAACTCGGCGTGGCAATCTGCGGAGATGATGATGTAGGGGTCCCGGCTGTCCATGGGTGGGGTCCTTTCGCTACCAGGCACGGATGGGCTCAGGCTCGAAGGCGGTGCTGCTCGCGTCGGCGGGCACGGCCGCCAGCGGCTCGGCGACTTCGGCCACCGTCGGGCCGATTCGGTCGGCCAGCGGTGCGAGGGCCTCGAGGTCGAAGTGGTAGACGGCCGCCGCGTTGCCGCCCACCATGGCCGCCACCTCGTCGGCCGGGACGTCGCTGAAGGTGTGGCGCAGCGCCTCGCGGCTGTAGGGAGCAGTCCCCTCCAAGTGCGGGTAGTCGCTAGCCCACATGATCCGGTCGACGCCGATTCGGTGGCGCTGGGCACACTCGACCGGACGCAGGAAGCTGGCACCGGCGTAACACTGGCGGGCCCAGTACTGGCTCGGTTTCAAGGGCAGCGAGCCCGCGGTGGGGCCGGCGAAGCGGGCGATCGCCGAGTTCGCTCTCCCGAAACGTGCGGCCGCCACGTCGAGCGAGTCGAGGGTCGCCGATATCCATCCGGTGCTCTGCTCGGTGAAGACCACGGTGAGGTCCGGATGGCGATCGAGTGCGCCGCTGAAGATCAGGTGCCACAGCGCCCGATGCGACCACCAATGTGTCTCGTACACCCACACCGCGAACGAGCTACCCCACCCGTCGGTCGGGGTCGGTCCGGCGTTGCCGCCGTGGTGGTTGACCACCACGCCGGCCTCCTCGCACGCCGCCCACAGCGGTTCCCAGTGCTCGGCGTAGAGCGCGGGGATGTCAGTGCCGGGAACGACCCCGGGGAGCAGCACACCGCCGCGCAGCCCCAGCTTGGCGATCTGGGCCACCTCGGCGACGGCCTGGTCGAGGTCCCCGAGCAGGATCTGGCCCACTCCGGCGCGCCGCTCGGGTGACAGGGAGCAGAAGTCGGCCAGCCAGCGATTGTGCGCGCGCAGCCCGGCCCAGCGCAGTTCGAGTTCCCGGGCGGTTTGCGGTGCCGGGGCGGCCAGGCTGCCCTGGGGAAAGAACGGCGGCACCGTATTGGGAAAAAGGACTTCCCCCGCGATGCCGTCCTCATCCAGTTCGCGGTTGCGCCGATCGCTGTTCCAGTTGCGCTCGGCGTCGGGCTCGGTGAGGTCGCCGAATGGGTTCACGAACGTCGGCGCCCAGCCGTCGAATTCCTCCCGGTATTGCGGATCGAGGTATTCGCGGTAGTCGAGCAGGTCGGCGCCGGCGTGGCAGTCGGCCGAAATGACGGTGTATCGGTCCATGGCTAGACCCGTGCCGGCTCGGGGGCCGGGGACGCTGACAGGATCGGGTCGTCGTAGCGCTGGTGCACGTAGGGCAGCAGCCACTCCTGTGGCACCCGCTCGGCGATCCTGGCCACCTGGATGGTGCGCCGGCGGCACCAGGTGATCGACCTGATCTCGCGGATCACGATGTCGGCCACCGGGTCCAGCGGCGACTCACCTAACCCGAGGGTGCCGTCGATGTTGTCCAGCACCTCGTAGTGCCGGTGGTACTCGCCGTAGACCAGGTGCGGGTCGGTGATGCCGTTGCCGTCCGGGGAACGCAGGAACTTGAAGTAGAACTCGGTGTTCACCTGGTCATCCGGCAATTCCGCGGGACCGGTGACCCGGCCTTTCAGCGTGATGAGCTGATAGCCCAGCCGCTCCACGGTTGCACTGATGCGGTCCCCGTCGCGTTGCACCTCGATGCGGCCCAGTTTCTTGGGCTCGCCGAATGTTTCGCGCCCGCCCGTGACCGATTGCTCGGTCGACTGGGGCATGAACAGGGGGTAGTCGCCGCGGCGCTCGCCATGGCGGGCGGTCACCGCAAACACCGCCGACCCGAACGGCGGCCTGCCCTCTATCCGGACCCGCTGAAGCTGGACTCGCACCAGCGGTTCGTCCGCCGGCTCCAGCGGCTTGGGCAGCACGGCCGCGACAATCTCCGGATCGGTGAGATAGGTGACGGTCACCGCCTCGGTGGCGATGGGCGCCTTGGTGACGTCGATCTCGTGGTCGACTTGCGCCTGGGGTGGGCGGGGACCATATCGGACTGCGGTGCTCAACGCTGCGCTCCTTCGGTTTCTTGTTCCTGCCCGGCATGCCGGCCGAGGACGTCGACCAGGTAGTCGGGGTTGGTGCGGGCAACGATCGATGCCGCTTTGCGGGTCACGACGTCGTCGGCGGATGTGGGTGGACCCAGCACCCAGAAGCGGTCCGCCCGGATCCCCTCAACCAGCTGGTCCGCGACTGTCTCGAGCGGGGTGAATTCGACGCGGCGGCCGCCAGCCTCGAAGCGGCCCACCACCGCCGCCAGAGTCGGCTCCGGTGTCCGGCGTTGCTGGGTCGGCGCGTAGCGCTCCGGCCGGTGCCGCCAGGACTCCCAGATCCCGGTGTTCAAGAAACCGCTGGGAAAAAAGACATGGGCCCGCACCCGCGTGCCGGTCATCTCCAGGTGTGTGTAGAGGCTCTCGGTCAGGCAGAGCACCGCGGCCTTGGTCATCGGGTAGACGGCGTTGGCCGGCCCGCCCAGGGCGCCCCGGGCGATCGGCGCGAACCCGCCGTTGCCCGAACAGGTGTTGACCACGTGTCCCTCGCCCTGCTCGAGCAGGATCGGTACGAAGGCCTTGATGCCGTGGATGACGCCCAGCACATTGACGTCGATGCCCCAGCGCCAGTCGGCAAGGTCGTGTTCCCACATGTAGCCCTCGGAGACCCCGCCGGTGCCGGCGTTGTTGCACACCACGTGCACCGCGCCGAAGTGGCGGAGCGTCTGCCTGGCCAGCGACTCGACCGAGGAATAGTCGGTGACGTCGGTGACCATCCCGGCTACCTCGATGCCCTCGTCCGCGAGTTCGCGGGTCGCCGCGTCCAGCGGTTCGGCGAGGACGTCGGCCAGCACCACCTTCATGCCCTCCTGGCCGAAACGCCTGCCCACGGCCCGGCCGATGCCTCCGGCTCCGCCGGTGACGACCGCCACCTTGCCCCGAAGGTCCCTCATCGCGGCCACCGTCACATGGTGGCGCATATCGCCTCAATCCGTCGCGTAATTCGGCCACAATCGTTGCGACGCGCCCGGGGCCGGCGCGAGTTTGAGCGGATGACCTACGACTGGCCAACCCGATCGTTCTAATTTGACGCTTCACCACGGCCGTTGGCCGGCGATGTGCGGCCAATGCAAAAGGCGACGGGGTAAGGATGGTTGATGCCAGCGAACATCAGGGGTGGCGGGGCGGGAGTCGTCGGTGACATCCGCCGGCACCGGCCCGGATGGGGTGACCGCCGTCTATCACGACGCGGTGGTCCGTGCCGCGATCGAAGCCGCCCCGATTGATGTGGGGCGCTATCAGCAGCTCGCGGATAACCCGGCCGCCGGCGCGTTGGTGACGTTTGTCGGCGCGGTGCGTGACCATGACCGGGGTCGGCGTGTGGTGGCGCTGGAGTACAGCGCGCACCCGATCGCGCAGGCTGTGTTGGGCCGCGTCGCAGGCGATGTGGCGCACGCGCATCGGGGCGTTTGTGGGATCGCGGCGGCTCATCGTGTCGGTCGGCTGGATGTCGGCGAGGTGGCGTTGTGTGTGGTGGTGGCCGCCGAGCACCGTCGTCAGGCGTTCGGCGCGTGTCGGGCGTTGGTTGAGGCGGTCAAGCGTGACCTTCCGGTGTGGAAGCTCCAGGTCTTCACCGACAGCGAAAACGAGTGGGTCGGTGCGCCATGACGGTGATAAGCCTTGGTACGCCCTGAATTACGCCGCGGGTTGGCGATCGCCCCGAGAGCCCGTACTTTACTTGATCGACCGGTTGGGACGGCGGGCCGTGGACCTGCGGGTGTCGCTGACCGATCGGTGCAACCTTCGCTGCTCGTATTGCATGCCGGCCGACGGCCTTGACTGGATTGCTGATTCCGCCCAGCTCACCGACGACGAAGTCGTCTACTTGGTTGACATCGCGGTAGCACGGCTTGGTATCAGAGAAGTCCGATTCACCGGCGGTGAGCCTCAGCTGCGCCGCGGCTTGGAGTTCTATTGTCGCTCGGATCGCACGATTGCGCCTCAGGCCGCGAATCTCGTTGACCACCAACGGTATCGGCCTGGCCCGGCGGGCTATCCCGCTGGCCGCCGCTGGTGTGGACCGGGTCAATGCGTCACTGGACACGCTGCGACCCGACCGCTACCAACGGATCACCCGCCGCGACCGGCTGTGGGACGTGCTGGCAGGTTTGGCTGCCGCGAAAGATGCCGGGCTGGGTCCGGTGAAGATCAACGCGGTGCTGTTGCGCGGAGTCAATGACGACGAGCCAACCTCGCTGCTGCGTTTTGCGCTAGCCCACGACCATGAGCTGAGGTTCATCGAACAGATGCCGTTGGATGCCCAGCATGGCTGGGACCGTGGGAAAATGGTTGAGGCTGAAGCGATTTTGAGCAGCCTGCGGGCCGAATTCGAGTTAAAAGATGTTTCGGTAATACGGTGAGTCGCTCGGCGGGATTCGTGTTGCCGTATAGGACAATTGGCGTGTGGCGGGAAATGCCGGTAGGCGGCGGTCGGGGACCAGCGCTCGGGTGCGTGCGCGGAGGGACTTTCAGGCTCTGCAGGACCGGCGGATGGCGGCGGCGGATATGT